>CAYGWT010000277.1:0-2285 GCA_964353625.1 uncultured Candidatus Bathyarchaeia archaeon
GCTTCCGTTGCCTCGTCAAAGAATTCAACCTGCTCATCAAGCAAGGTCTCGCGTGTCTGGTCAGTGTAGAAGACTGTCTTGGTATTCCTCAATTCGGCTGCACTCACACTGTCCGATTGGCGCTGTCTGGTCGAAAGAGTGAGGTAGCTTTCAACTTTCGTCTTGTATCGAACGTTTTCGGACTCTTTGCGCCTCAGAGTGCCAAGCGACTGAAGGAACTTCTGCTTCATGCTGTCTGTGGCTTCTTTGACGCCGATCTTCGCCAACGATTCCTTGACTATCTTCTCAAGCCGCGGGATAGGGAACTTATCAGTATAGACCGTTCGCATCTTTGGATCAGGGTCATCGGGGTCTTGGGCTTCTTCGAGACGGCGGTACATTTGTTCAGCAACTTCGCGGGCGGAAAACGTCTTGTGCCGAAGCTTAGTCTGCCACTTGTAGCGATCTCCGGTTGCGGCCCTTTCAAACTCTATACTTACATCTTCCGCAGGGGTGTCTGTTGCGAGATCGACGTAACCCTTTGCAAAGAGAGTATACTCACCGGTCATTGGCTTTTTCACTGAAACAGGCTCCAGCGTGTAATCGATATTGTGAAGCTCAAAATGATACGGCGAGTTGTCCACAATATGAGAAGAGAGCCGCTTTTCGATTTCAAGGATCTCATTAACTAGATGTCTGATGCGCGACGCCCAAGCGTCGTGATTGAAAACAGTGACTTCGGGTTGCGCACCTTTCCAATCCTCAGGAATTCGTAAGCCGCGCCCAAGGACCTGTGCGATGAGGAGCTTACTGTTAAATGCTCGTTCTTCGTGAGGAACAATCTGGAAGACGCGCTTGACATCCCAGCCTTCATTAAGCATCGAAACAGAAACAACCCACTCGACTTTGCTTACGGATCGATCTACAAAAGGTAATTTGGATACATCCGGGGCATTGTTGTAAACAATGAGCACTTTCTCATCGACAGAATCGGGCTTGAGGCCGATTTCTTCAACCATAAATGCCTTCAATTCCTCTGCGACCTCTTTGCATCTGGCAATTGTTGGGGTGACAATAATGGATAGAGGACGGAGTTTTCGCGCCTTAAGTTTCTTTCGTGTTTCCTCGTGCCGGTTGTAGATCAACTGCCATTTCTCATCCGGATCACCGGTCTGAGGCATTTCAGCAACGTAATCGACTTTCTTGACGTAATTCTCTTCCATTGCCTGCCGCAATGAGTAGCGGTAGATGACGTCTGCAAAGTAGTAGTCCCCAACGTAGCAGGTCCCGGAAACACCGACGACATATCGGAATCCGTAGTCTGGATCTAACAAGAATTCTTTCCATCGCTTTATCTTCGTTTCCGACTTGGCTAACTCGTTGGCAACGTGATGCGTCTCATCGTTAAGCACGGCAACACGAGCACCTTTTCCCTTCAGGCTCTCGCGGATTGACGAGCCGACGTGCTCAAGAATGGCGTGATAATTCTCTACGCATATGCTTCCCTCAGTAATGCTCTCACTTGCGTTGATAATGCGCGGGGGTGAGAACTTGGATTCGGCGGGGAGGAGATCGCGAAGATCGGCATCGCTTGCAAGCTTTTTGAACTTATCGAGCAGGCCATCTTCGATGGTTGTAGAAGGACAGAGGACCAAAACGCGGTCAACAGTTCCCTCTGCAAGCAAGATGGCAGCCAAGCCATAGAGGACATAGCTTTTTCCAACGCCGGTTGCAAGATCAAGGGAGCAAGATAATTGTTCCGGTAATTGCAGATGGCGCTCCATACCTTGCCAGGACCCGTAGCGGTCTTCGAGAACATCATTCGCTTCGTAGTTTGCCTTTGCAAGATCGCGTAGATTGGTGTGCTCCCCACCCAGAAGATACCGGAGAGTTGTTCTGATAGCTTCTTTCTGATACTCCCGATCACCGCACAGGTTATCAAGAAAAGCTTCGTACTTTCCCTCGTCCCATTTATGGCGGTCGACGGCCTTGCTCACCTTGAGGATAAGATCTTCATTGCGGAATCGCTGTCTATCTGCATTTCGTGGCATGATTACTTTCGAGCCTTCTTTTTCGGTTTGGATGACTTCTTTGCGCGAATACCAAACTTGTCACGTGTGATGAGCTCACGTGCTTCGTTGCCATAGATATCTATGAAGACGACCATCAGTTTCTCACCGACTTTCTCGGTCGGGAACCATGTCTGCCACTCATCGGCCTCAAGCTGATGTGCGTAGAATACGGCATCGAGATCAAAGACCTTGCCGTCATAGTCGAAATCCAGCATGACCATTGAGAGTGTTTCC
>CAYGWT010000278.1:0-2393 GCA_964353625.1 uncultured Candidatus Bathyarchaeia archaeon
CCATACTCGGTTGCCAGATAGTGAGTGTCCATTCTTGGGGTCGTGACCGTTGCTCCTGCACGAAGACGTGGCACAACTCGGGATATCTCTCCGTTCTTTGCGGTAGAGTATAAGGTCATGATCGACATTCCGCCACGTGCAGCATAGGCTCCTCGCACAAAATCAAGCTGACCACCCGTACCGCTGAATTGAAAACCGGCCATGTGCTCTGCATTGCATTGACCCGTCACATCTACTTCCAGGATTGAGTTTACCGCAACCATATTGTCGTTCTGAGCGATTATTCGGGGATCCATGACGTACGATGACGGATAACTCTCAAGACTCGGGTTGTCGTTCATGAACTCAAATGTGCTGTCTGTTCCGTACGCCACGGAGAATACATGCTTCCGAGGGTGGATTGTCTTCCGACAGCCGTTAGCGACTCCTTTCTCTATGAGTTCCACCATGCCAGGTCCGAACAGTTCCGTGTGAATTCCTAGATCTTTGTGCCTCACCAAATATGGAGTAATGGCATTGGGCAATGCGCCAAGTCCTAATTGAAGGACTGCGCCGTCAGGGATGAGCCCAGCCACTGCTTTGCCGATAATCCCGTCTTCCGGTTTCGGCTCAGGAGGATGAATCTGCATGAGGCGAACGTGGTTCTCCACAACTGCGTCGACTTCAGAGACGTGAAGCAGTGAATCCCCAAACACCCGCGGCATATTCCTGTTCACTTCTACGATCAGAGTCTTGCTTTCCCTTGCGGCTGTGGAAGTAAGGTCGTTAGCCGGGCCGAATGTGAAGAACCCGGCTTTGTCCATGGGAGAAACCGTGGTTACTGTGACGTCAACCTTCATGTGTTCTCTTATGAATCTCGGCACTTGGTGCAGATAACACGGAATAAACTGAGTGAGACCGACAGCGCTTTGGGGCCTGTTGGCCTTGCTAACGAACCAAGAGTAGGCCTCGATGCAATCGATGAGATCTGAGGCAAGGTAAGTCTTGGAGGCATGCTCTTGGGGGTTGAAAGAATAGATCTTGATGGCCTTGAGGTCTCCCGCTCTGGCTCTGTCTGCGATGGCACCCAGGAGGGCAGGAGGCTCAGCTATTGTAGTCCCGTGTATTATGGTGTCACCGTTTCTTATTCTCCTGACGGCATTTTCTGGTGTGGTCAACTTCTTCCGATATTCTGCATCATGAACGCCCACACCGTCTCACTTCTCTTCTAGTCCGAGACCTGGGTCATACAGTCTTAACCTTAGCGACATTTGTGTCAACGTTAGACGATGGAAGAATGTTACTCTACCAACGACTTCCTGCGACTCGCCGAACTCGAAACGCTGCCTTCGAAGGTGACACTTCTCCTTTGGATTCGCGCGGGCTGGGGCAGGTGGTCTTTTATCTTGAGCGTGGAGAACAAGGGAGAAGCAAGCTGGGGAGAATAGCTAATCCATTCTACGGACGGGAGGTGATATTTTGGAGTCGAAACTGGGTGACCTGTTCTTGGAGTTGGCTGGGAACGCTGAGCTGAAGCGAAGGTTTCTCGTCAGTCCGCGCGAAGTCCTTACGGAGCGCGGAATCTCGGTACCAGAGGGAGTCACCCTGAAGGTGCTGGAAGACAGCGAGAGCCTCCGACATATCGTACTGCCGCACATGTCAAGTAAGGGTAAGCATGCTCCTGAGGAAGTGGAGAAGCGTCAGTCGAAGATCGTTATACCGCCCTGACTAAGATCAGCATCTGAAAGGGAACATCTCCTTTGCAAGAACCCACTTCTCTTAGTCTTGATCTCGCAGAAGTGCGCTCTCTCGATGTGGAAGCATTAGTGAAGCCATGGGCTGAGCGAGTCGGCGTGGTAGGCGTATCTCTGCAGCGATATCTCATGGCTTTGGGAGAACTCTCGGACTCGATCGCCTTACTGGCCCGTACTCTAAGCCTGAACGGGCAGTTGCTCGTACACGTAGAACCATTCACTAGCTGGATAACGACAGATTTTCGCTTTCCTAAAACGATTCCTTTGGATCCTCGCTTTGACGTTCAAGACGAAGAGCTTCAGGAATTTCCTGGCATTATCGTGCAGCCGGACATCTTCTGGCGACGCTTGATTCTGCAGTGGGTAGACAAAGCACAATGGTCCCATCACGGAAATACGGTCACCGTCACCCTGAGCCAATATGCGCGTCGACCTTCGAGTCCGGGAGAACTGTATTTCTTGGGGCTGAGCCCGCGGCCGATTCCGGGCCTAGAACTGCGTCCTCTGGAGAAAGGGCTTACTCTCGCTTTGGCACCAAATTTGAAGACCGCCTTCCGCTTGGATGAACAGACACTATTCCTCCTAGAGTCGGCGGATGGGAAGACTCCCATGCGAGATATCTACCGCGCCTACGTGCGCCGGTTCGGTCTTGTGAATCCC
>CAYGWT010000279.1:0-2002 GCA_964353625.1 uncultured Candidatus Bathyarchaeia archaeon
GAAGACCTTCCCCTTCGACGTGGTTTACATCGTGAGGCAAGAGTTGAAGGCGTTCCTGCCTCGAATGTTCCCCTACGCCCTGGTCCTTCCATTCAATAATGACCTGCTCGAACGACTCAAGTCTGTACGTTTCGACATCGATGGCACTATCACCATGACACAGCACGGCGCTGCTGCGCTTCCTCGTACTTGGAATCAAAGTCAGCCCATTGAACAGTTCCTGGACTTCGAACAGGTCCGGAAATCCTTCCTGGTCATTCCGGTGCTTCCTCGCACACATGTGTTGACGCGAAACAAGAAATGCAAGGATCGCAATCCCGCCTACCTTGTTGCAAATCAACATCGTGTTGGCGAGCATGAGGATAAGAAGGGTAAGAAAAAGACTATTGCAGCAAATAAGGGAATGGAAGACTTCATGGCATTCTTCAATGACTTTGCCGTGATGTTCACGCCACGAGGTCCACTTCGTCCCATCTGTCGTGCATGCCCCCACCACCTTGAACACGTGCAGGGCACGTGTTTGTTGGGCGAGCAAAAGTGTTATGCCGCCTTGATCGTTCAACCAGAAAGGAGACACAACGATGAGCAGCTACAAACAGACGGAGCTGATAGCCATTTCGATACCGCCTAACATCGTTGAGGGCGCTCCATTCATATTCGATGATTACAGTCTCGCGCTCCGATTGGGCGTACGCTGTCGCACGCTGTGGTATTGTATTCAGCGGAAACGACAGCACTACAAGATCTTCACCATTCCCAAATCCAACGGGAAGAAGCGAATCATCCACAACCCTGACAGGGTGCTGAAGTTCATCCAGCGGATGATCGTCTACCGCATACTCAAGCAGCAACCACTGCTTCCGTGTGTGGGAGCTTACGTAGAGGGACGTAGTTGCAAGGACGCAGCGGAACGTCACGTGGGCCACGCTGTACGTGTCGGCATGGATCTCAAGGATTTCTTTCCTACACACAGCCGAGGGCGTGTTCGGTGGTTCTTCCACAACTACTTCCGCTACAGCCAGTATGTCTCTGGCCTCCTGGGGGACCTTCTGACAGCGCCTTTCGGCACCAAGCACAAAGTGCCCCAGGGTAGCCCTGCCAGCCCTGCGCTGTGCAACCTGATGGCACAGGAGGCCCTGGACAAGCCGATTCTACAGCGTCTGGAGAGCACTGGTTGGGTCTACACACGCTACTCCGATGACCTCACGTTTTCTCATCCTGCGGACCAACCTCGTGGTGAGGTCAACAAGCTCATCAAAGACGTAAGGAAACTGATACAACAGGCCGGCTACAAGACCAACCTCAAGAAGACCAAGATTCAACGTCGCTGGCGCCGCCAGAAGATGCTGGGCATGGTCATCAACGAGAAAACATCGATCCCTCGTGAAACCTATCGACGTTATCGTGCCATTTTGCACAACTGCCTGAAGCACGGTTTCGAACCCAACGAAGTGCGGTATGCCTGGGAGGGTACGGGGTCATTTCGCGAACATCTGATGGGCAAACTATCCTACTTCAAGTCCATCGATTCTGAGAAGGCAGCTAAATTGCGGGCGACCTATGACGCAGCGTGTGCGAAGTGGGACCTCAAGGCTGAGGAGCAGAATCCGTATGTCGACTACGCCCCTTGAGATACCTGATCTGGTGTTTACGGCGTACAGTTTACCTGTGCAGCATCACAATCAATATATTCGTGCTGATAATCCTTGGGTTGGCCTCATCTTCGTTGCACGCAACGCGACACTTGGCGCTCCCGATCTCGAAGACATCATGACGGACCCGGCCATTCGAACGCATATGGGTGACTTCTACATGGGTGGTTCGTTTCGATGGAAGCCACAGCATCGTTCGTACTGGAACCGTGCTGAGAGCTATTACAACCCCGAAGGTTCCCAACAAGGAATCCTCATTGCACAACGTTCCATTTTCATGCCTGACTGTCAGCGGCAACCGAACACGCTTATCCACGTCATGGCTCAGGGACGGTTGCATCAGTACACAG
>CAYGWT010000280.1:0-3169 GCA_964353625.1 uncultured Candidatus Bathyarchaeia archaeon
GTGTACCGTGCAGGAGTACAATTCATGAGGTCAAATGGGAAAGCCAGGTTCATGAGAGATGCAGGACAACATAGGTCGACTGTACAGGAGGGCCCATGCCGAGGTCGTCTCCACAGAGTTCTATTCTTTCTTCTTACTTCATATGCCCTCAATATCCTTAAAAGTGATGTAACCCTAGCTGAGCTACAGCCTCCAGATCCATGTGACCTTCTACGGTCTTATATGAAACAGCCGTTGATGCAGACCAGCCGATTTTCCTTCCTTGCCAGGGAGAGCAGGGAACTCCGTCAGGAAGGATTTACATACGAGATAACAAACCAATATACTGTCTTCAAGGATGGTGAACGGTTGGACTGCCGAAAGAATCAACGCCAGCTTACGCGAGATCCACGGAATCCAGATCCTAATGCACCCCTTGCGTGGCGATTCCAGACCCTGATGGAGGGTGGACGAACATTCTGGCATGAAGAAACTGAGGGGAGCGTGGGGGATACCTCTGTTGCGATGACGGCCAAAGATCGATTGATGCATTGTAGAGTCTCTCTTGGAGATGCTGGCCAAGGGATTGAAGGGTATTGCCCTCTCGACTACGGAAAGGCCGTATGGGAGATACTGGGTGAACGGGATTCCCGCATTCAAGTCCGGCCGAAGATGGAAATCGTCAACGACCACCCAACATGGGTCATAGACGCCAATACGCGACATGGCCAGTATACGTTATGGTTTGACCCTAATCTTGGCTGTTTGCCAAGAAGGTTCTTCAATCGCAAGCGGAGTGATGATCTCATGTGGGGAGACAAGACCATGGACGAACTATCGGCCATGCCGCCGCCGGGTGGACAGGTCGAGTCACGACCTATCCCAAAGGAGATAGTCTATGATCTGCACTCCGTCGAAATAGAGAAGATCGGCGGGAGATTCGTCATTGTAGGAGGTGTCGCTGAGAAGACGACCAAGCTCTCAAACGGACAAGAGAATCACGCTAAAATGACTTACAATAGAACCAACGTCGATCTGACGCCTGACTTCACTCTTACACCGGATGCGTTTACTCTGCTTGTACCTAATGGAACCAAGGTATATGACATGGACTTTGGATCTATTGTCTATGAATGGCGAAATGGAAAGGGCGTAACTTGCCTCCCGCTACCCCGTCTTCCGATGGAGTTGACGGATGAATCCCTCATGTGGGTACAATTCCTGCATCTGGGTGCGGATGCGGAAGGCTTGGAAGGCCTGCCAGTCACCATTGATGTAGACGGCCCGCAGGCTCAGTATCGCCTGGGCACCCCCAATACGCCAACGCATCCCCGTTCCTTCCATGCGGTCCTTGACGACGTGCCGACACGCGCCCTCAATGACTCCACTGCCGATCGGATAGCCCTGGGATAGGTATTCATCATACTTCATGTTGGCCCGGTTGTTCTCCAAGTAGGTGATCACCTTGGCCAGTTGGTTCTGTTTGGCGGCACTGAGGTTCTGCTTGGTCCCCATCTGCTTGAGTCCCCCGATGACGTACCCTACCTCTCCTTGGAGCAATCGCTTCAGTCGCTCGGTGACAAAGGCCTTGGCCTCCGCACTGCCTTCCCGATGAAAGCAGTACGCAGCGGTCCATAGCCGTTCCATCACATGGAACAGATCGAGAATGCAGACGAACGACACGCCAACCCGCATCATCAGATCCTGGACTTTGCTCCACAGGGCTGCCTCTCCGTCACACAAGGCCACGATCGGTTTGCGATGATCCCCATTACGAATGCGAATCTGTTCGGCAAACCAGGAGAAGATGGAATCCTTGCCGTTGACCTCCTGGCCATCGATTTGCCGAGTCAACTCGGCTCGCAGCTTCTTGTTCTGCGGTTGAGGCCGGGTTTCGCTGCACGACTGACGCAGGAGTTCGTTGACCACATCCTCTGGCGTACGAATGAACGGCTCGATGGTATAGACCCCGCCCACACAGGCCATCCGCTTCTGGTTGGCTTTCTGGCCCTTGCCGCGACGCTGCCCCGAGCACGGCTTGGGCTGGTCTTTCTTGCGCATCGGAACACCCTTGCCGTCGGCCGTCATGACCATGATCGGCCCTTCCGTTTGGGGCTCCGGAATCGGTTGAGACTCCCAGAATCCCGCCACGGATCCAGACATCTGGCCGGTCATATGCTCCAGACTGAGAACGGACTGCTCGACCCCGAGAATGCTCGCGATCGTACTCTGGGAATGGTCGTATGAGTTGTTTACGCACAAGCTTTGATCCCAGTCCTGTAGGACATAGGAGAAGTCGCTTGCCGGCAGGCCTAGAAGACTGTCCAGGGGAATCACTTCGTGCTTCTGGGTCTCGCGGGTTCCGTATACGTACCGGTCAATGCCGAAGCCACCAAACAGCGACACATACCGCCGGCCATGAAGCCGATCCAGGCGTCGTAAGACACGGCCCTCAATCTCGAGCGTGGCTCCCAAGTCCCCCTGGTTGTAGCCGGCCACATAGCCTTGGAGCAACAGCCGCCCCATGACGAGCACGTGCTTCCACAAGTCGGCCTCAACCTCGTGAAGCTTGCGTTGTTCCGTGCAGGCCTGCCTGACTAATCTGGTCATTTGTTCAAACTCATCCCGTGCCTTGAGAAACATCCGCTCCTGTGTCATAATCATGCCTGGGCCTCCTAAAAGGGAAAACATCGTTATGTACTGAGCAATGTTTACCCTTGGAGGCCCATAATATCAAGTTCATGGCGACGTAAACGTCTTATTTATAAAGCTTTAGCTGGCGCGCTCGGCAAGTTGCGCCCTAACGACTTCGAGCAGATATTTGGCCTCTTGGAGTACTTCACCTGGTTTCTGAATTGAGCTGAAGCTTGTAGCCTTCAGATAGAAAGCACCATCTTTATTAATCACCATGACCAAAGGGGAAACAAAAATTGAGACAAGTTCATTGAGATCATACGATGCCCCCTGTAGCTTAACCAACCATTCTTTAATAATGGTACTTTTCATAGATTAGAAATACCTCTCATGAGGTGGTGCCCAACAATCATTGAACTGATCTGCATCAGATGCAAAGTTGTTGTTTACTGACCATATCACACAACCGCCTTCCGCTTAAATCGTCCATCTTGAGCCCCTCGTCCCCAACTCTTTGTCCCCTCTTGGCCAAGTATTTTTAACATACTCTTCCCCC
>CAYGWT010000281.1:0-3568 GCA_964353625.1 uncultured Candidatus Bathyarchaeia archaeon
TCGACGTTCCCTCTGACAACACTGCGGAAGAAGACAGCAAGTGACAACGTGGCTGGTATCACTATGGCAACTGCAATGGAGACGAGTTCAAATGGAGGCCGAGGTACTTGGAATACTCCATAGAATGGAATCATACTCAAAGTCTGCAGATTTCCCACACCTAAGAATGCAACTTGACCGAAACGATAGAGTAGCATGAGTTGGTAGGCTGCATAGGGCAAGACAGATACAGCAACCAAGAGAGCAGCGCTATGTGGAGACCTCCTTCTTGAACTCAGTAGAAGTCCGAGGGCATAGGCCACTATGAATAGAATGGCAGGCTCCTTCGTGAAGAGCGCCAAAAGGAACATTATTCCCGCAAGGCGAGAACTTCCTCTGGCCTCTGCGTAGTAGATGGCCGCTATCACAAACGCGTACATAAGGGGCTCAGGCAGATCTTTTCTCAGGCACACTAGCTGTCCAATGTGAAAACCATAGCCGAGCGAGTACCACGAGTTAAGGTGGAACCACTTCAACAGGCGGGCAAGAAACTCGGTTCCAGCAAAAATGGATGCCAAGTTCACGATGATCATCAGAAACGGTATCGAAGGCAAATTTCCGAAGGAGAGCAAACGAACAATTATCGGGTACAAAATGCGCTGATATCTTGCGGTGGTATCAAGCAACTCCCAAGCATTGACCGGATCCAGCGCAATGTAGTAGTAGAACTGGCCATCAAATCCGGCTTTCCAAAAGGGGGGCCCAAAGCCAATGTCGTGTACCAATCTCGCGACGGAACTTGCCCGATCAGCGAATATGGTGCCTATTTGAATGAATACCGTTGGGTCGTACTGATGGAGAGACAGTACAAACTCCACGTAGAGGATGTATGCGGCTAGCACGACAACAGAAGGCCTGAGGAACCCTACTATCCAACGGTTCTTCAATCTGCGTGACCCGATTCCAGCTATCAATCCAATGCGCCCAATTAGACCAGGGCTTCAGGGGTTGAATATGTGGGAATAAGACTATTCACATTTGCCAGCAAAATGGTGCGGTGAGTGGGATTCGCGCATTGACGCAAGCTGTGGCCGGCATCTTCAGGACGAAGCGGAACCTAAACAGCTGACAGGAGCTTTCTCGTCGCTTGTCGGGACTTCGTGTGCCTAGAAGGCTGATATCGAATCTCGGCTCCTAGTGCATAGAGCTGCTTTCCTCTTCGTGTAGGTTTTCTTCGTGAGTGAATGCGCTTTCTTTTTTGCCGATCACTACATCTGGGCAATTGGCTTCTTCTTACGCTCTCTAGCTCGTTATCTTCAAAGGTCATAAGGCCTTTGGGCTCTATCAGTGTTGAGATGCCTCGTGTTGCCGAAGCGTAGGCTAGAGATGCGAATCAAGGGATTGTGCGCATTGATACACGCGTAATGCGAGAACTCTCCCTAGCATTTGTCGAGGTCATCTAGATTACTGGAGCAATAAGAAATGACTCGCCCGGACGCATTCGCCTGCTCTCCGTTTCATTACGTCTCTCGCTGATGGCTGGAATAGCTCTTAATGAACTCTCTCCGCCTGCGGGATTTCCCGCTCTCTTTCCGGAGTACCTTCATGCCCTCGTAGTCGCAGACATAGTTGAACCCCTGCTGAAGCAACTCTATCAGCTTCTTGCGATCGTTGGTCATCTCAACTTCGTACTCTCTTTGAGTCATACCTGTTCTCACCTCCAACTATGTTGGTTTTCTAACTAGTCCCGTGGCAATAGGTTCGAACGAATTGCGAAGTAGAGCCACGTCAGACCTTAAAACTCCCAGACATCTATCAGCTCTATTCAGTGTTACGTCTCTTACCTTTGGTGACTCATTCTGTTTTGTCTGTTCTGTCTTGGCCTCCATCGGCTTCGGGCTCCTGCATATTTTCCCATCCCTCGGAGTTGGAACTTTTCCTTTCCTCCCTTCTCTCTTCCCTTGACTCCACGGGTTCGTGGCTTTGACGCTCCCGTTCTTAGGCCAGTCCACTCTTCCTTCCACTTGCGGTCGCGTTTGCGTGCGGACGAGTCTTCTCGATCAACGCTTCCGTGTCCGGGCTTATAATCTGAATCTTCAGCGGTCTCGCTCGCAAGGCATATGAGCGACAACGAAAGCAAGTAATTGGTGTGCGCATCGTTGAATGAGGTAGCGAACGAAACTCATGGGAAATACTGTTCGAATTGCGGCAAGAAAATCGAGCCTCCCAGCCTATCCAAAGAGTACGTTTTCTGCTCAGACAAATGTCGAGAATCATTCACGGCCCACCGATGAGGCTCAAACTACCATCCTGAGGCGGTAGGGATGGCTTTGTTCTGTTTCGGCTAGATCCGGTCCTCGTACTTCGACTTTCTCAGCCGTACAAGGCAGTATGGACAGGTGGATTGAAACTCAACGAACACCGAACGGCACTTTGGACAGTACCAAGCCATCACGGCCACGTTCCTTGCTAAGATCCGTTACGGGTGCTTGGTTTATCAAGCGGGCAGCCCATCACGTTAATGGTTTGGATTAAGTTGTCTGAAGGAACAATGCCGATCTACATTCTTCGGGAAGGATCAACAGAAAACAAGGGTCACGATGCCCAACGAAGCAACATCATGGCGGCCAAGATCGTTACGGAAACTATACGAACGACACTAGGTCCGCTTGGAATGGATAAGATGCTTGTGAGCGGCATGGGGGACGCCGTCATAACTAGCGACGGTGCCACGATCATGAAGGAGTTCGACGTTCAACATCCCGCGGCGAAGATGCTCGTGGAGGTTGCAAAAAGCCAAGACAGCGAGGTCGGCGATGGCACGACCACGGCGGTTGTACTGGCGGGGGAGCTTCTCTCGAAAGCTCAAGAACTAATGGATCAGGATGTTCACCCGACGATCATCATAGACGGTTACAAGAAAGCTTCAGCTGAAGCTCTCCAGATTCTGGACTCCCTAGCTATCACGGTAGACCCGACTGACATCAAAACCTTGCGTCAGATAGCAGGCACGTCAATGGGAACCAAGACAGTAGCAACCAGCAAAGACTACCTTGCCCAACTCGCCACCTCGGCTGTTACACAGGTAATGGAGAACTCGAATGGAAAGATCAAAGCAGATATCGATAGGATAAAGGTGCTGAAAAAACGCGGCGAAGGAATAGAGCAAACAGAGTTGATCAAAGGTATCGTCCTCGACAAGGAGATCGCTCACCCAGGGATGCCGAAACGAGTAGAGAAAGCCAGAATCGCCCTTCTCAATACCAAGCTCGAGATTGAGAAGACAGAGATCGACGCAAAGATCACTATCGAAAGCCCAGACCAGATGAAAACGTTCCTAGATGAAGAGGAAAAAACGATGAGGCAGATGGTGGAGAAGATCGCCGATTCAAAGGCCAACGTAGTGTTATCCGAGAAAGGTATTGACGACGTTGTTCTGCATTATCTTGCAAGGCGAGGAATCCTCGCTGCGAAGAACCTCAGCAGCGGCGACATGGAAAAACTTGGAAGAGCAACCGGTGGGAAAATCGTGGCGACCCTGAAGGATCTAAGCGCTGAATCCTTAGGCGAAGCCAAACTGATAGAGGAG
>CAYGWT010000282.1:0-2496 GCA_964353625.1 uncultured Candidatus Bathyarchaeia archaeon
AGGGTCAACAGTCTTCTTTGTTGACGTAAGCGTTGAGAAAGGCCCGATAATACTCCAAGACCCTGTCAGGGTCTTAGAATCGGAGCGAGAATTGTTTGCAACTAAACGAGAGGAGGCGATTCAGTCGCTGTCAGAGAGAGTACTAGTCCACGAGCACAGAATGTACTCAAAGGCAATCCAGCTTTACGCAGATAAGAGACTTCGAGTGCACGAAATCACCACACACGACGAGCACAACATTCGAACCTACAGCACCGTTGCAATAGACTTGAGTGATGACTGGGAGAATGAATGGAATCAGCGACAACGAGCATTCATCGAGTGGCAAAGGAAACAGTTGGCCGATAGTGGAAAAACTTTGAACGAGGATTAGATTTGCCGGTCATAATGCGAGCCGAGGCTATCTTCCAGCAGACGAAAGAAAAGGTTGCCAACGAGGTACGAGAATTCAAGAAGATGGGAATCACCCCCGGTTTGGCAGCCATACTTCCAAAAGATGATGCAACAGCCAAAATGTATGTCTCAATGAAGCAGCAAGACTGCAAAGAAGTCGGCATCTACTCTGAAGTGTCGGAAATCTACAAGTACGCACCTGAAGAAAGGGAGAGGCAATTATATGCCAAGATAGAAGAGCTGAACATTAGAGACGACATCACAGCTATTCTCGTTCAGATGCCCCTACCAGACTTCATCGACAAGCACAGATCATTCGAAATTCTCATCCCAGAAAAGGATGTTGACGGACTAACTCCAAAGAACAAAGGGAAGTTCATGAGCCGCTACGATTTCGAGAAGGACATACTACCCTGCACCGCTGCAGGCGTGATCGAACTCCTCGATCGATATGGAGTAGAGATCGAAGGCAAGAATGCGGTTATCATCGGACGTAGCGACTTGGTTGGGAAACCTCTCTGGAAACTCTTCGAGGACCGCAATGCGACGCCCGTATGTTGCCACCGAGCAACGCGAAACTCGCTTGACAGAATCAGAGATGCAGACATTGTAGTGTCCGCGGCTGGAAGACCGCCTGAACTGTACCAAGAAGACGCTTTCCGGTTGACTTCAAGCATGATAAAGGAAGGCGCCGTCGTGGTTGGAGTCGGTGCAAGGAAAGATCCCGTTTCCGGAAAACTACATTTCGACGTCGACTTTGACGATGTATCGTCCAAGGCTTCCTACATCACGCCAAATCTGAAAGGGGTTGGCCTAATGACTCGCGGAAGGCTTCTCTGGAACACTATCCTGACCACACATGGGTTGGAGAAGAACCTACTCAACCCGTACTAGAGAGCAGATCATGTTCGGAATTCGGTCAGTTGCATGAAGTTTTGCTTGAATGCACGGCATGTAATCTGGAAAATGGAACGAGCTAGGTCAGCCCATTTTGAGGATGTGGCTGATCATAGATTCAAAGATCGACTTGCCGTCAGCGTATTCAGGAACTTTTGACAACTGCGTCCAGTCGGGCAGCTGGTACCCGAAGAACGCTCTCTCAGGATGGGGCATTAACCCCATGACCGTCCCGGTGTCGTTGCATATTCCAGCAATATCATACGTCGATCCGTTCGGATTTTGTGGAAAGAGCCCCTGAGCCAGCTCTCCATTGGATTTGGCGAACCTGAATACTACCTGGTCATTATCCAGAAGCTTCCTGAAGCATTCCTCCTCTCTTCCTCTTGGGAAAAGCAGCCTCCCTTCAGCATGCGCGATCGGTAGACGCAGGAGACTCGCTTTCGGAATTCCTCGCGTGAACAAGCATTTGCCAGAATTGTCGTGTCTGACGTAAAAGTAATCATCCGACGAAGTCCAAGTGCAACGATAACCAGCCGGCACATTGCCGGCCAGAGCTACGCCAGCAGAGCCATCCGCGTTCTCGAATCCCGGAAGTAGACCTGTCTCGACCAGAACTTGGAAGCCATTACATATGCCTAGGATCGGACGACCCGCGTCTGCGAATTGTCGTAGCGATTCTCCAAGCTCATCACGAAGGACATCTGCCAAAATCGCTCCAGCTCGCACGTAGTCGCCGTAAGCGAATCCGCCAGGAAAAACTAGGCCATGATAGTCGAGTAGGTCTCCATTCGTAATTGCGGTCTTCACGTGAACGATATCCGCCTTGGCTCCAAGTGCATCAAAGGCGGCTCGTGTCTCTTCGTCACAATTGGTGCCACAAGCCCGCATGATGCATATGCGGATGGACTTACGTCGCATTCACGCCACCTCGACAAATTTCTTCCAGGCGGCACGCAAGTCCACAACATCCATGCTTACTGCAACATGGTTTCCTCTTCGGATGATGAAGCGTCCGTCGCTTCGGACCTCACCTAACATACCACAAGGAATTTTCCGCGTCAAACTCTCGAACCGTCGTACTTTCTTAGAGTCAACCTCAACAAGGAATCTAGTGTTTGACTCGGAAAATAGAACCACATCATCTCGAAGCTGAATTGGCGATGGGACCAAATCTAGATCGAGATCTAGACCATATTTCGTTCC
>CAYGWT010000283.1:0-5809 GCA_964353625.1 uncultured Candidatus Bathyarchaeia archaeon
ATCTTCGCCAGTATCCGCAGTGCATTGGCGTGTCTGCTAGACTTGCACTCTAACATCAAGCAGTAAGACGATTATCACGATAAGAATCAGACCCGCCAAGAATGATACCCGTAGCTCAGTCTAGGATTCTTTGGCCATAGATAGAGATCTCCGAGGCTCCAGATTCTACGTCACATCATGACGACCGCAACAATTCCGGCCAGATAGAGAAGAGGCAATAAGGATACCACAAGTCCCAACTCAACGCAGCACAAGATGCATGTCCGAATTTGAGGATTTCTAACGCGGAGAAGCGAAGAAGGACCTACTTCTCCGCCATCAACCTAGTCTGGGCCAAATTCAATTCGATTTCCTTTATCGTCTTCCAAGACCTCCTCACTATTGACGGGTAGTCGACGTGCTTCCGTCGCCACTCTTTGAGGAATCTTATCGTGTCAGGGTCTGAAACATATCCTGACCCGAAGTTACCGTATTCTTCCCACAGTTTTGAGATTTCACCGTCGCGTTTCACCTTAGCCATAATACTGGCGGCAGAGACTATCGGATACTTCCTGTCTGCTTTGTGTTCCGATATCAACACAATTCTCCTCAGATCTGGAGGTAATTCGTCGAGAATATTGCGTGCGTATCGCTCCGGTTTCACGTCTGAGGCATCGACCCACACTGCTTCCGGCCTGAGATTTGCAATCACCTTCGCCATGGATTTCGCCTCAAGAAAGTTCAACTTCTGGAGTTTCTTGCCTTTCAGGACAACTTCGTCGATTTCTGCTGGCGAGAGTTGGTCGTATGAGATCTTCGATGCGATTCTCTGTATCTTCTCGGCCAGATCAGATCGTTGTTTAGGTGTCAGGAGCTTGGAATCTTTCACGCCAATTGAGACGAGTTCTCGTATCTTGTCCTCGTCGGTCAGTACACCTGCAATGACGAGGGGCCCAATTATCGGGCCTCTTCCAGCGTCATCCACTCCGGCTATGCTTCTGCCCATACGGGTCACAGCATGGTTGATTCATTCACTTGAGGCGTCAAACCAGTTATAGCTTCCCTGTCCAAAGCTGACATCTGGCGTGGATTGAAAGTCTTTGAGCCTTCGCGTGTTCCTTACGGGGGTCCCCGGCGTGGGCAAGAGCACCGTGGTGAAGAAAGTCGCAGAAAAGATCCAGCGAGGCGGTTTCAAGGTTGGTGGAATGACCTCTGGCGATCTGAGGTCTGGTGGAGGCCGCGTCGGGTTCGAGATACGAAATCTATTGACTGGGGAAGCAGGAGTGCTTGCTCACGTCAACCAGCCATCTGGGCCGCGAGTCGGTAAATATCGAGTAAAGAGCGAAGATCTGGACAAGATAGGTGCTGAAGCGATAGCTACTGCGATAAAGGGCGCGGAGCTCATCATAGTTGATGAGGTCGGTCCTATGGAGTTGACTTCCCCTCGGTTCAAGGACGCTGTCCAAGCTGCCTTGACATCTGGCAAGTCCTTGTTGGGAACTGTACATCGAAACGCGCAGGACCCGCTGGTTCGAATAGTCAGATCAAGTTCAAGCATAGAGGTCATCGAAGTGACACTTCTGAACAGAGACTCCTTGCCTGACGTTCTCGTGGAGCGCTTCATGACGCGCTTGCGACATTCTGTTGAATGACAGAACCCTCAAGCTGTTCTTTCGGCAACGGTTCGAGCTCCCTCTCGCCAACGAAGTTGAGTCCTAAAAAGTATATTTCCGAACTATCGCTTCTGCTCGCGGGAGGCTTGACAATTCTAACTATTTGAAAGGAGCGCTGAAGATTCGATTTGAATTCCTGAAGGTCTGGCCCTTGAAATGCCTTGACGAAGAACGCACCGCCTTTGCGCAAGATACGTCTTGTGATTTCTAGTGATTGACTTGCCAAGTACACCTGGCGAGCATGGTCTGTGTCCCAAGCGCCTGTAATATTAGGTGAGACATCAGAAAGCACAACATCAATCGGACCCGGCATCTTCTCTCTTATGACGTCTGAGAGCGATGGGTCTTCGATGTTCCTGATTATAGTGACGACGTTCCGCTGTGGCAATGGTGTGATCTCTAGCTTGTCCACCCCGAGAACAAATCCTGATTCGCCAACAGCTTCTCGTGCGATTTGAAGCCATCCACCCGGAGCAGCGCCGAGATCGATGACATTTCGCCCAAGCTTGATGAATCCGTAGCTTCGGTTCGCTTGCAGAAGTTTGAAGCTAGCTCGACTCCTGTAGCCCCTCGCCTTGGCGAGCTTGTAGAATTGATCTCTGCGACGTTTCTGGAGCCATTGATTGGACAAGACTATCTTCCGGCAGTCGATCCGCTAACTGAGGCAAATATCCATTGGTTGATCTTTCCACATTTTGCCGGGTTCTCCGCGCCATCTTGGGCGCATCTAGGCTCGATGTCGCAGAGAGAACAAGGAACGTCGATTATCGAGTCTATGCTTGAGTACTTGCGCCTGGCAAAGACTCGATAGGTCCACCGCCCAGCATTCAGTTCCCGCTTCCTTTCAATCAGCCCCTTGCGCTCCAGCCGGAGTATCGCTCTTGAGCCTTCTCTGCTGTCTGCTTTCATTTCTCTCCAGAGCGCGGATTGAAGGAGTCCTTCGTTTCCTCTGTCCATGACTATGCGAAGTACGTCCTGTTCATTGGGACCTTTCCTTGGCATTGGCTAACCTTCTTGGGCTCGTCTCCAGAGACCGCACTAGAGCACTGGATGCAATAATTAAAAGGTTTGAATGCCCGCCGTAGGCGTCGCCTAATAAAGACTAGGTGATCCGTGTCCCTAGCTGAATCTCACGATCAGTCGTGAGAAGGGCAAGCTTGCCGTCTACCTCGGCTGCCAGAAGCATCCCTTGCGAGACCTCACCAGCAAATTTCGCCTGCTTTAAGTTCGTCAGATAAACGACTTTCTTTCCGACGAGCTCATCCGCCTCATAATATCCCACAAGGCTTGAGACCGTCTGCCGTGTTCCAAAGCTGCCCAAGTCCACGAGGATCTTGTACAGTTTCCCTGTCCGTTTGACTCGCTCCACACTCGAAATGACACCTGTTCGGATGTCGAGCCGCTTGAAGTCCTCAAATGAAACCTCTTCGCTCAATCTCCATCGCCCAGTATGGGCAAGCCGGCTGCCCCCTTATCAGGCTCACCAGCCGGCGCCGACAGGCACGAGTGAAGCCTCCGGGAGATGGAGTGCCAAGATAGGGGTTGAGTGCCACATGGTTGATATCCGCTAGTGTTGATGTGTCGGCCACTCAAGGAGATTCGCGTGAAGCCAGTTCTTTTGGTAATTGATGTCCAGAAAGAGTTCTTCACAAACCCCACGACGTCACAGTCCCTCAACGCGGCTATTGAAAACATCAATGCTGTAATAGAACTGTTCAGAGAGAAACATCTGCCAATTGTCTGCATTCAGCACATGGACAAGATGGAGGGACTTGTACCGGGCAAAGACGGGTTCGAGTTGCCTCAGAACCTGAACATACTGTCTTCGGATCTTCACATTCACAAAACCTACAGAAATTCTTTCAACAAGACACCGCTTGCGGAGAAACTGCGGGAATTGAGCGTCGATACTGTAATCATCACTGGTTTCTCCGCTGAGTGTTGTGTATTGTCTACGTATCGGGGCGCAGAGGATCTTGATCTGACACCCATCATCCTGAGAGGATCTCTCGCCAGCGATAATCAAGAGAATATTGAGTTTGTCGAACGCATCAACAACATAATCTCCTATGGAAGTTTAAAGAAAGCCATTGAATAGAAGCCATGATAGAAACTATTCCAAGCGCACGACAAATTGTATTCTGAATCGTCGGTAGCGGTCATTCTTGACATTGTGTGTGTGCACACCAAAGTACCCGACGACGAAAAACGCCAAGTATGGTGCGGCTATTGCGAGTGTGTTGATGGATTCAACGAAGCCACCGACCGGAGCAACCCCGGTTGGAGACGGTTGAAGGGCAACGGCAACATGCGCCCAGTGATCGCCAAGCTTTGTTCCGCTCGGTGTCCATGTCATAGTGACTGGCGAAGAAGCCGGCTTATAGCGCCCAGCAACAACAAACAGGCCGAACAATTGCACCGATACATTACAACATAGGAAAAGCCTCGCTGTATAATGTTACAAGTCCCGCCACGGCATCATCAGTACAATATATAGAGACCATAGAATTGCGGCGAGAGGACACACCCAGATGACGCTAACGCCTGGGAACCCCTAACCAGGTCGCTTTGACCTTCGGAATACCGTGAAGTGAGCGTTTCCAATTCAGGGCAATTCCTATCGCGGCGCGACTTGTTGAAACCACACCTCGAATGAGCAAAGAAACCCTAACCGTCACCCCGACCGTTTTCTCACCATGTTCGTTCACTGGAAGATCTGCAGTATTGAGCTTCCAGAGAAACCGTGACGCAAACCGGAATGATGGACAAGCTCCACACCAATACAAGAGCAACAACGAAACCACGGAATCCCATGTAAGCCGCATACTGACACATGCCAAAATGACCTCACACTGACACCAGTCTAGGCACAGTCAGAGCAGGCTTAACCCCAAAATAGCACAAGCGTTATTAGGTTTCTAGACTCGCAACATCATGTCGGTGAATCTTGTCGTGCCAAAGAAGAAAATGAAAGCCAAGAAAGTAATGAAGAAGAAAGCCAGAAAGGCGATCAAGAAACGCGTTGTCAAACCGAAACCCGCTCCAGCCTCGGCTCCGGTGGTCGAACCGGCCCCCGTTGCTGAAGCTCCCGCCCCAGCTCCCTCGGAAGGAGCCTCTTCTTCAAGTTCTTCGCAAGGAACCGGAACC
This sequence comes from uncultured Candidatus Bathyarchaeia archaeon, assembly GCA_964353625.1. GTDB lineage: Archaea > Thermoproteota > Bathyarchaeia > 40CM-2-53-6 > 40CM-2-53-6 > CAVPLU01. Next base: position 4,800 of record CAYGWT010000283.1, read on the forward strand.
TGGTAGTCCGGCGGACTTTCCGTCCGCCATTTTCTTGGAGTCTGTTTCTTGAGCGTAGCTAACGCATAGCTAAGGACATCGAGGCATGTCTGGAGACTGAACGTGGAACGTGTTGACGTTGCGGTCATAGGCGCGGGCCTAGCGGGCCTCTCTTGCGCATACACGCTTGCAAGAGCAGGCCTGGATGTGCTGGTTGTCGAGCGAGGAGACTACCCCGGAAGCAAGAACGTCACGGGTGGCCGCCTCTACATGAATCCCGTCAGGCAGTACCTACCTGAAATCTGGGATGAAGCCCCATTCGAACGACACGTCACAAACGAACTATTGACAATGCTGTCAGATGACTCATCGCTGACTCTTACATTACGCTCAGACATCTACAACAATCCACCATATCACAGCCAGACACTAATTCGGCCTAAATTTGACAGATGGCTTGCGGAGAAAGCATCCGCCGCCGGCGCATCGGTCATATCGAAGTACAAGGTTGAACAGCTGCTACGCGAAGAAGGGAAAATTGTAGGAATCAGGGCTGAAGGTGAAGATATCGGCGCCAACGTGGTGATTGCTGCAGACGGCGCGATGTCGTTCATCGCCAAAGAGGCGGGGCTTCGTTCAAAGCACGATCCTGAACACTTCGCGGTTGGCGTGAAAGAGATCGTGGAACTGCCTAGGAGGACCATCGAAGATAGATTCCACCTTCAGGGAGATGAGGGCGCAGCGCAGCTTTACTTTGGAAGCGTAACCAAAGGTATGACTGGTGGCGGATTCCTCTACACTAACCGAGAGAGCGTCTCCATTGGAATCGTGGTTGGAATCGGTCCACTCATGGCGAATCCGCAACACCTTGAGCCATACCAGCTGATGGAGGGATTCAAGGAGCGTCCGGAAATCTCAACCCTGATTGAAGGTGGAGAGACGGTTGAATACTCCGCTCACGCGATTCCTGAAGGGGGAACTAGGGCTGTGCCTACCTTGCACAGTGACGGAATTCTACTTGTCGGAGATGC
>CAYGWT010000284.1:0-1829 GCA_964353625.1 uncultured Candidatus Bathyarchaeia archaeon
AAGGGTTTGTGGCAAGATCCACTCGTCGCGGAACCGGAGGCTCAGTATGGGGTTCCCATATTGGTTATGCCCCGTTTAGGTCAGGGAAGTTTTCGTATCCTCGTAACGGATGCCTATCAGCGTAGATGTGCAGTAACACAAGAAAAAACATTGCCCGCCTTGGATGCAGTGCATATCAAACCTTTTGGTGAAAGTGGCCCTCACAAGATCAATAACGGATTACTTCTCCGATCTGACATTCACAAACTTTTCGATTCTGGATATGTAACCATCTCTCACGACTACCGTTTCGAAGTGAGCCGGCGTATCAAACAAGAGTTTGAAAATGGTAGAGATTACTATGCCATGCATGGCCGATCACTTCATCTGCCACCGGATCAACGGTTGCGCCCAGGCGGAGATTATATTGCATGGCACAACGGAAATGTTTTTCGAGGATAATAAAATAAGAAAGCCATGATTACCGAAGCCGATACCTGCCGAAAGTATGTTCTCCCAAGACTCATCCAGTCTGGTTGGGACAATGAGCCCCACTCGTTCACTGAGCAAAAGACTTTCACGGATGGGCGCATTGTGATCGTTGGGGAAAAGACCAAGCGCCGTCAGCAGAAGCGAGCGGATTACCTGCTCCGTTACACTCGCGACTTCATGATCGCCGTCATCGAGGCCAAGGCCGCTTACAAATCTCCAGGTGATGGTCTCCAGCAGGCAAAGGAATACGCGGAAGTCCTTGGATTGAAATTCGCTTATTCAACTAACGGTCATGGCATCATCGAGTTCGACTATCTCAGTGGACGGGAAAAGGAACTTAATTCGTTTCCTTCTCCCAAGGATCTCTGGGAACGACTACAATCTAGTCAGAACCTGAATGAAGAAGCAACGAAGCGCTTTCTTACTCCCTCATACCAGCACACCGGCAAGAGCCCTCGCTACTACCAGGAAATTGCCATCAACCGGACCGTCCAGGCAATCCTTCAACGTAAGCCACGCATCCTGCTGACAATGGCCACGGGAAGTGGGAAGACTCTTGTTGCCTTTCAAATTTGCTGGAAACTCTGGAATGCACGGTGGAATAGGACCGGCGACTACCGCCGCCCGAAAATCCTTTACTTAGCTGACCGGAACATCCTGGTTGACGACCCCAAAGATAAGGACTTTGCCCCTTTTGGTGATGCACGCCACAAGATTGAGAATGGCCAGGCCACTAAGAGCCGTGAGATGTATTTCTCCACGTATCAAGCCATTGCTAAAGACGAGCGCCGTCCCGGACTCTACCGTGAATACGCTCCAGACTTCTTTGATCTTATTATCATTGATGAGTGTCATCGTGGTAGTGCTCGTGATGAGAGTAACTGGCGAGAGATCCTTGAGTACTTCAAGCCCGCCTACCAGTTGGGCATGACAGCAACACCCCTCCGCGAAGACAACCGGGATACCTATCGTTATTTCGGAAAGCCTATCTACACGTACAGTTTGCGCCAAGGGATTGATGACGGGTTTCTTGCTCCCTACCGTGTGCACTGTGTGGTTACTACCTATGATGCGACAGGATGGCGTCCAAGCCAGGGAGAACTTGACCGTTACGGCCGCGAGATTCCGGATGGAGAATATCACACGCCGGATTTTGAACGCATCGTGGCCCTGCGTGCAAGAACCGAGGCTGTCGCTCACCACTTGACCGACTTTCTGAAGAAAACCGACCCATTTGGAAAGACCATCGTCTTCTGTGTAGATCAAGAGCACGCCGATGAGATGCGTCGCGCCCTGAACAACCTGAATACGGACCTTGTCCAGAAATATCCTGACTATGTTTGCCGCATCACTTCAGA
>CAYGWT010000285.1:0-5514 GCA_964353625.1 uncultured Candidatus Bathyarchaeia archaeon
TGTGCCGCCTGCAAGCGCAGTCCTCCACCAGCCTGCCCAACCAGCTGCGTTTGCCTGATGAGCGTTAACGGACGTAGCTGAAATGACTCCCAGTCTGCTTATGTTATCGATTACTGCGCCACTGTAGCAGGGGTTATAGGCACCGACAATCACCCGGGCAGAGATGTTCTTTATGCAGTTGGCGTATTCCACATGAGTGATCGTGGCTCCCTCATGCAGATTGAAAAGCTGATTCGTCCCGTGGTCAACCCAGAAGACATAGACTAGGTCATCTAGGGTGGATTTCATTCTGACTTGATCAAAGGCCCATTGAACATTGGCCTTTGTGCTTACTCCATCTACAGCTTCAGGGTGAGCCTCCGCCTCAGATCCATATGATAGGAAGTGAATATTCGCAGCGGTAAACCCAAGAGCAATCAGGTGCTGATACATTCCATAACTATCCTGCCAATACCAAGTGTACATCTGACCAGTTTCATCTCCACCCATGACTATCACCGCGTACCGATTGGAATACGGAAGCCATTGTGACGTCAATACCACAAACACTGGCGACTGTAGCGAAATCATCGGTGCAAACGAAAGAAAGGCGGTATAGGTGGTGTACCCTCCGACTATCGCCACGATCAGAGTCCACCTTATACAGATCGTTTTTATTCTCAGGATAGTTCTGGGGCTTGCCAAAAACATGACTAGACCCGACCGATTAGTTGTCTCGACTTAGTTCTTATGATTTCTGAATCTGGATTTCCGGTTCTGCAAGGATGACTATGCTGCCCCTCTTGAGTTCGTCGACAACTTTCATGACTGCCTTCCTTGCTAGCTTCTCAGATGTCGCTCCAGTGCACATCATCTTCCCAGAGTTGAAGATCAACGTCGCAGTCTTCGGCTTCTTCAACCGATATACGAGTCCGGGAACTGCGGCGTCCACAGGCACAAATCTAATCCAATCCCACGATAGCAACGGGCGTTTCTCCTGTGACGATGCAAAGCCTGAAATCCTGAGCAATCGGCATATTCTGGGTGTTCTCAGGGATTCACAGGTGGTCTGTTTTGAGTTCGCTGATTTTTCTTGCTCGTCAAGGGAGCGCCGAGGAAGGGCGCGATGACAAAGTATGCAGAATCGAAAGAATGTCGGAGATGAGTAACTCGTGAAGAAAGTCATGAATCGAATAATTATGATAGTTGTGTTGGTCACGCTGGCATGCCCACTCCCCGCTTACTCAACATCGCATCCACTCGCTCATCCTTCGTGGGATATCATAGCGGTTCCGGACACGCTGTATATTCGACCTCCAGGATGTGAAGCCTCTTTCATGATCTACGTCACTGATTTCTACAAGACCAAACCAATCAAGATCTGGATTGAGGTGAGCACGGCCACTATTATGGGACGCGAATTTCCATATCCCAGTGGATTCACCACTCAGCCAGATTACACAGAGCTGTGGGGGGGTAAGATGCCGGACTGGCAGGCCACTGTGACTGTGCATGCCTCAAGCCCTTGGGAGTTGCCGGCAGGAGACTACCCACTGAAGATCTGGGCCTATCCAGCGGATTTGTCGCAGGCGAATGGTATGGCCTACAACGTATTCGCAGAGGTCCACCTCATCGTAGAGCATACGGGGGTCAAGACTTGCAACCCTCCGCCGCCACCACCTCCCCCATCAAAGTGCACTGAGGGCAAGGTCGAGATCCTGCAGTATTGTTCTGATGGCGCTACATGGAAGGTGAGGAGGGTATGTCATGACGGTCAATGGGTGATGGAGACTCAGAATTGCCCGACTCAGCCCCCGGGGGACTGGTGGGATTGGTGGCAATGGTGGCGCTGGGATTGGTGGGTCGGGTGGTGGCCCTGGACCACAGGGGGGTTCGATTTCTCCCTGCACGCGCAACCCGCCTCGCAGTCTATGAAAGCAGGAGAGAGCACATCTTTCATGACTGATGTCAGACTAGTCTCCGGAATCGCCCAGCCTGTGACGCTGAGCCTCTCAGGTCTCCCGGGTGGAATGTCCTACTCATTTAGCTTACCATCGGCTAATCCCAGATTCACCTCAGATCTTCGAGTGTCGTCTCAGTCATCGGTTTCGCCTGGAACTTACCCTGTCACAATAGTCGGAAATGGCGGTGGGAAGACGCACTCTATAATCGTCAATTTGGTTGTTACAGGGGTTGTTGCAGACAACAAGCAGTCAAGCTCGCTCTCGCTGTCGGTTAGCCCGCCTTCCCTCAAGGTTGGCGAATCAGTTGCGTTAGGTGGAGCCTTGTCACCCGGTCTGACGACCACGATTGAGCTTGTCTACACGAGACCTGATGGGTTCGAGCTTGTGAAACATGTGACCTCCTCTGGTGCAGGTGTCTTCTCGGATGCCTTCAAACCCGACATGCCCGGTCCGTGGTCAGTCAAGGCGAGATGGCCCGGAGACGCAGACCACTACACATGCGAAAGCCAACCCCAGAGCTTCACTGTCGAGCCGCCGCCCGAACAACCCCCATCAATCTGGGATCAAATAGCACACATCCTGCCAACAGTTGCTCTCGTCGGCCTCATCGTCATCATCGTGCTTCTTGCAGTGGTTCTAGTGAGACGTAGATCAACCAGTAAAAGGCAGGCTGCAACCACAATCTCGATAAAGTTATGCGGCAAATGTCGAACAGCGATCCCTGAAGGATCTGAGTACTGCCTGAGTTGCGGAGAGAAACTCTGATAGCAAAAGCCTAAGGCGCTTCTGCGAATTCTGGCCGGCACTTGGCTATTCCTGTAATGCTTCGCATCTTCTGCTCATCCAAGAGCAGTGTCATGAATGCATCGTCTGGCTCTGCCATTTGCATCGAATTTCATAGCGGCTCGCACGTTCAGAACCGAACCTGGGATAGTGATGTGTGTGGTACCCTTGGTGCGAGCGCCCAGATTTGAACTGTCACGGGAGGAGTGATTCTGTGTGTGTTGTGATACACTTAGTGCGGGCATTCCAGAATTGAACCGTCATTTGACAGGCGTGTTTTCATCGTCGCGCACCGAGACAGACAGCCTAGTCAGGGACGTGGTGATGTAACACACCTAAGATCAAGGTGAAAGAGGGCGTCTTCGAATACTAGGTTCGTTTCATGTATTTCTCTACAGCGTCTTCCGCGCTTAGTTGCTCATGAACTATGCCGCAGAGAACCTGAACCATTTTTGTTGGATCATCGGATTGAAACACATTTCTTCCAGCCGAGACGCCGCACCCGCCGGCTTTCACCGAATCATGGACCATTCGGAAGAACTCTTCATGCGTCTCCGTTTTTGGTCCGCCCGCCATAACGACAGGCATCGGGCATCCTCGCACAACCTCTCTAAACGATTCAATGCTTCCTGTGTAGTTGGTTTTGATCACGTCCGCCCCCAGTTCAGCGCCAACTCGTGCAGCATGCGCAACGACTTCTACGTCAAACTCGTTTCTGATCTTCTCTCCTCTGGGGTACATCATCGCGAGAAGCGGAATGGACCATTCTCTGCAGATCTTAGCGGTGCGGCCGAGGAATGCCAACTGATCGGGTTCAGTCTTGGATCCTACGTTTATGTGAACAGAAACGGCGTCTGCTCCGAGCTTTATCGCCTCGTCCACATCAGCCACGGAGACTTTGTTAGCTGGATCGGGCCCCAGATTGGTGCTTGCGGACATGTGCATGATTAGACCGATGTCGCTTCCGTATCCTCTGTAGCCTGCCTGTATGATGCCTTTGTGCACTACAACCGCGTTTGCTCCACCTCTTGCGACAGCGTCAACGGCCTCGTTCATCTTGTGGAGTCCATGTACGGGTCCTAAGGTGACTCCGTGATCCATCGGTATGATGACGGTTCTCTTGGTCTGTCTGTTCATTATTCTGTCGATTCTAATGTTCTTGCCAATTTGTGACATAGTATCGCCCGAAAGGTCCTGAAAAGAAGAATGACTGCCTTATGTTTTTCGTCGCCTGTCTCTATACGCACTGTTAGGGCGAGTTGAAAGATTCTTTGGAATTCAACCTCTGGAATATGCGTTGTGTGTGGTTCTAGCTTGGCGTGCACACACACAAATTACCTCAATGACGACGTAGGACGATTCAAATTACGATGCCCAGACAGGAATCCTCATCAGATCAGAGAATCTGACAGGTTGAGTCTATGCCTTACCCGTTAGTTTTGGTTTCAGGTATAGAAGAGCAGAGAATACGATCGCTCCCACAATAGGCGCAGTAACGGGATTTGTCTTGCCCTCAGTCAAATAGATCCAGCTCATTTCTGCGAATCCTATGATACCGCTTACGACGCTGATCCCCACGAAGAGGAGTGCGAGTCTCTTCGAGAGAGGTAGCAAGAGCGCTATCGCGACCACTATCCCAACTCCAGCACTCAAGAAGTACGATACAGGAATGTCGGAATGCATCGTGTAATGAGCCACCGTCCCTTCCCCAGCATACAGAAGCCTTGCGATGGCGACGAGAACATAGATGATCCAGACGCTATTGGCCTTCAATTCAATCACATAGAAACCAGTAGTGTCGCTCCATCCATATTGTGCTTCACCTTTACATCCGCCAGCTTTCGATCGTTCACTTCCGGTTTAGTGACAAGGCTATCTTGTCCGCTGGCGCTCACACGCACGAGCCACTAGTGCATCAAGGTTCAAATTAGGGTGCTCGCAGCACGAGACCCACACACACAAATCCACTCCAATTCACTCCAATAACCGCGACGGACGGGCTTCAAGCGCGTGCCACTTCCTTTCCACACGTGATGCAGTATTGCCCATCCAAAGACAGCGGTGAACCACAGTGTGGGCAATTGAATTCAACGCGGATGGTTGCTACCATGGTTTTGAGTCTCTCTCTAAATATATGGACTCTTTTTGCATGACTGAATCTGAAGAATAGTGCAGTCGATAATATAGAAGGGCCCACTAGGAAGATTACGAGGAAAATGGGAATCACTAGTGATGTGGCAAATGCCATGGTGGCACTATCGGTCTGCTCAGCAACGTGCGCCACCGTCAGTGTTAGGCCTATGATGGCGCCCATGTCTATGAAATTGTCTATGTATGCGAAGTAAGCGATGTTCCGAGGGAACTTCTCGCTAGACTTAGATATGATGACCTCCGAGTCATCAATTATCCACTTTGCCGGCATGAACCCTGAGAAAGGTAGAACTACAAGGCACTTCAACATGAGGTTCACAAGTTGACTCACTGAAGTCACATCCAGGCCCAGAACTTGATATGCCAGAGATGTAACTGAGAAGGACAGCAGTGCGGGATGAAGAGATCTTCTTAAAAGAGCCTTGAACGTGAGCGGCGAAAGAACGTATTCTGCTGGACTAAACACCCCCAAATTCTTACCTCTGATGTCTCTCCAGACCATGAGTCTGGAAACCCTCAACGATATGGCATGCCAAACGATCCAGGTAACAACACCCACCAGGAATGTCATGCCCACCATCAACATCGAGAGTGCTGAAGGCGCGAAAAACAAGTAAGAAGAAATCACCAACACCGA
>CAYGWT010000286.1:0-3438 GCA_964353625.1 uncultured Candidatus Bathyarchaeia archaeon
GCGAACAAAACGCTACAAACACAATCCATTCAAATATTTACGTCAGTGACTATAGGAATACTTAATTCTTGAAAGGGAGCTAGGATTTCTTGGTGTCTTTGATGAGATTGTCTGCTTTCATAAAAGTTACAGGCGGGCTGCTTGCAGTAATCGGATTGCTGGGAGTCCTGATTCTGGCAGCTGATCATCTGCTTTGGCAGATCGCCCCCTTGCATGCTTATGGTCTAATCGTTTTTGTGATTGTAGATTTCGGCCTATGTGTGTTCGTGCTAGCGAGACCCTCCAAGGTAGGCTTCACTTTGGCAGGGGCTTGGAGCCTGCTTCGCATCGTCATTCAGATAGGTGACGTCGCACTCGGTCCTTCATTCGGGTTGACATCCGCTCAGTTCGCCGACTACCTATTCAACCCGTTCGCGAACAATCCGCCAAACCTCACAGGGATTCCCGGAGCACTGATCGACGTCATCCTAGTGTTGGAAATCGTGGTGATATGGATGGCCATGAGGGGACGTTCCTCCGTTTCCAAGACCTGACATCTTCCGACGCGACATCTATGATGATTACTCGAACTCCATGAGACCGTCTTGCTTGTCGTCGAGTCACGAAGTCCTTGCAGATCTTGAAGAACAGCGGCGCACCTGCATTCAGAAGATTCCTAGGTAGTAGTGTGCATAGAACGCGATTCCAAGAATTGCCACTAGGAACCATGCCGAAATAGCTAACCTCATGGTTCTCTTAAGCTGACTTTCCGTCCAATGGGCGGCAGCGCTGATCGTTGGAACGAATGCGAAACTTCCCGCGAAGACATGCAATAAGGTGACTCCCGTCCCAATTCCACTTGAGCCTAATGCCCCAAGATTACGAAGGAAGGATGGCAACATCCAGATGAAAACCGCGCCAAACTGAAATACGATCAGCGAGATCATAAACTTACCATGAGCCTTGAACAACGAGACCTTCGCAAGTATGACCCCAGTCAACAAGAGAAACAGTATGCTTAGCTGGAGAATTAGATTCAGATCAGCCGCGTCGGCTGCACTGTTCCCTAAGAAACCCAACTGTCATCGACTCAAAACGCCCTTAATTTGTTCACACTTAAGCTTTGGTGAGGTCGCACGTTCGCCCATCCCTGTTACCAGTGTGTTGCATCAGCCCCCCTCACACACAATGGCAGCCCTCAGCTTCCGATTCGTTCAATCGTTAGAGGAGTAATCCTCTGACAAGCCCGCTTGTCAACTGTGAGAACCACAGACTTCAGAAACGGTAGTGATATGTCAACATAGTCAGAATCGGATGGATTCCATTCAGCCAAACGCAGACGTCATTTCGACTACTACTCCTAACGAAAAGATCATTCATCCAACGCCATAGTCTCCGACGGCGGAATATCGAGGCATATATCGCCTCAGGCAAGGCCAGACAGAAGAAACGGTTTCCGTTTTCCGATCTTTCTCACTGAGCGCGGGCATTGAAATTTGAACCGTCATATGGAGATCCGTTTTTGGTCGTAGTGCGCTTATGTGACCAGATCGGTCATGTTATTTGTTGCTTCAATCTCTCTGCTGCTAGTTGACAGTACTCCCTGTTGATTTCAACGCCTATCCCAACTCTGTGTGTCTGAAGGCATGCGATCAGCGTGGTTCCGCTACCAAGGAATGGATCCAACACGGTTTCTCCCTGGAAGCTGAAAAGTTTGATGCACCGTTTCGGCAGTTCGATCGGGAACGGTGCTGGATGCCCGATCTTGGTTTTGCTCTCGCCGCTGAAATTCCAGACGCCGTTTGTCCATTGGATAAATTCATCTCGTGTGATGTCTGATTTTCCTTTTTGTATCTTCTTCCATCTATTCTTGTACATCACCAGTATCGTCTCAACTGGAGTGATCACGTAGGGCGCGGAAGCGCTCATCCACGACCCCCACGCTGTACGTCTGGAGATGTTTTGTTCATTCCAAATGATCGTTGAGTGATACTTCCATCCGACCTCCTTGGCAATGGTTGTGATATCGGCGCACACGCTTTGCTGTCCACCCTTGTTCTTGTCCAGTGGAATGTTCAGGCACAGACGTCCGTCAGGTCTTGTCAGACTGCGAACCTTCGACAGCCATTTTCTGGTGAAATCCAAGTATTGGTCATATGGCAGATTGTCGTCATAGTTCTGATACTTCACATCGATATCGTATGGCGGAGATGTCACAATGAGATCTATGCTCTCGTCTTGAATAGCATCGATCTCCAATATGCCTGATTTGTAGATTCGTAGTGACCCCATGGAGAAGAATGGTTTTGCGGCCTTACGGGTCATCTGCCTCAAGCTTCTTTGTTGATCCGTCTGTCTGCTGACAACTTTACCCGTGACAACGTCAAGGTATAAGAGCTTGACAACATTTCCGTTTCGCTCATCAACTCCAACCAAGGTCCTCGCTGCACATGCATTCCCATGCCTCCACCACTAGAGTCTTGTCAGTGGCGATGGGCATCACAGCGGCTTTCTTTGTCGTTGAATTGGTCGGAGGAATCCTAACAAACAGCCTAGCTCTGCAGACTGACGCATTCCATATGCTGACCGATGTTGTCTCTTTAGCATACGCGTTGGTCGCCGTTTGGATTTCACGGCGACCTGTCAACTTGAAGAAAACCTATGGCTACTATCGCGTTGAGATTCTGTCAGCGTTCCTGAATGGAATCTTGTTGTGGGCAGTTGTGATCTTCGTGTTCTACGAGGCCATTCAACGCCTCCAGCAGCCCGCAGACGTACAAAGCCTGAATATGCTGATTATCGCGATTTTTGGGCTCATAGCGAACGGACTTGTTGCCGCAGCCCTCTCACGATCCAGAAATCATAGCTTGAATCTCAAAGGAGCGTTCCTACATGTGGTCGCTGATGCTCTCGGCTCCGTAGGAGCGATTTCTGCTGGGCTCATCATGTTTTTCACAGGCTGGTATCAAGCTGATCCCATAGCCAGCATCATGATAGGCGTGCTAGTCTTCTACAGCTCCGGAAAGATAGTTCGCGACTCTGTGAATGTTCTCCTCGAAGGCGTACCAGGCCATATCGACCTATCCGCGGTAGAGCGAAGGATACTTGGAATGGAGGGCGTCAAGAACATCCACGATCTCCACGTATGGTCTATTGCCGACACCAACATGTGCTGCATGAGTAGTCACGTGGTCGTGGAAGACCAGACGAACGGAAAAGAACTGGTCACGAAACTCATTGATATTCTGAACAAAGAGTTCGGGATTGACCATACCACTATCCAAATAGAAGATGAAAGCTACCCAAAGGCAGCCCACGAACACTAGAAGTCTATAGACTACGTTTACGGTGGCTTCACTTATTGGACAACGCACAAAATCTTAACGCCGCAACTCGACAGAAACTGGAACAGGAGGAGACTCGCACGTCGGAATATGCGATAACGACTGACTTGCTGAT
>CAYGWT010000287.1:0-3425 GCA_964353625.1 uncultured Candidatus Bathyarchaeia archaeon
GCTTCAACGGCAACCTTCTCACCAGCCACCAGCGGCCTAAGCCAGTGCTCCTTCTGTTCGTCAGTTCCGAATGCATTGAGCGCCTCGCCGACGATGCTTGGCATCACATAGGCGCAGGCCAGTGATGTGCCAAGCACACCAACCTCTTCTATTGCGACAATCTCATCCCGTCATCCGAGGCCTCTGCCACCATACTTGGCGGGGAAACGCAGCCCCAATAATCTTCGCCGCCCGGCTTCACGGACGAAATCACGTGGATATTGCACCCGATCAGCATCCATGTCTAGGATCAGCTGACGCGGCACGGATCGAACGAACTCGCGGATGTCATCCCGTAGCTTCCGCTGATCGATGGTCAACATTGGCTCAAACATGATCACCCATTTGCAGCTGAATCATATTTGTAGTAGTATCCAAGTCGGAGAGACCGATACGAGTGTGTACGAAGTAAAACCACAGCTGCAACTAATGATAACGATATTACAACCTGTACCAAGCTTGAGCGTGCCGCACTTTCAATGAGTTCAGGATGCATGAAAGATCTAACAGGGGGGAGGAGACTGACTCGAGGCTTAAGATGCCTCTTGGCAGCAACTCCTGGCAAGTCTGCAGACTGCTAGGAGGTGTGAAGGAGCCCCGTAAGAGTGAAGGATAAAGACTCTTCCAAGACTTAAGAGGGGAATCCTAGGATACGTGAAACCATGCCATCGAAAGTTAAGGACCTATCTCTTTCGCAACAAGGAATGCTCAAAATAGAATGGGCAGAATCTCGTATGCCTGTCCTTATGGCTTTGAGAAAGAAGGCATCGAGAAATCGACCGTTGAGAGGGATGAGAATCGGCGGTTGTCTTCATGTGACGAAAGAGACGGCAGTTCTGGTAAGAGCTATCCGAGACGCAGGCGCAGAGGCAGCTTGGTGCGGCTGTAACCCGCTTTCGACTCAAGATGATGTCGCTGCCGCATTGGCGAAAGAAGGCGTGTCCGTGTTCGCTTGGCGAGGATTGTCCACACCTGAGTACTACTGGTGCGTCAACCAAGTGCTTGACTGCAAACCTCAGCTCACGCTTGACGACGGAGCCGATTTGGTCTTCACAATTCATCAAGAACGAGCCGATCAGATAAGCGGGATAATCGGGGGAACTGAAGAAACCACAACGGGGGTTCATCGCCTCCGCGCCATGGCAGATCAAGGCAATCTGAAATATCCGATTATGGCAGTGAACGACGCCAAGGTCAAGTCTGATTTCGACAACGTCTATGGAACGGGCCAGTCTTCTCTGGACGGGATCCTGAGAGCAACAAACGTGCTCCTGAGCGGAAAAAGTTTCGTGGTTGCAGGATACGGACACTGCGGACGAGGTGTGGCAACCAGAGCAAAGGGGATGGGATCCAATGTTATCGTCTGCGAGGTCGATCCTCTGAATGCTCTCAAAGCAGCAATGGATGGTTTTCGGGTCATGCCGATGGCCGAAGCTGCCGCTGTGGGAGACGTTTTCGTCACAGCAACTGGCTGCAAAGATGTCATCACCGAGAAACAGATGAAACGCATGAAAGACGGATCCATTCTCTGTAACACAGGTCACTTCAATGTTGAGATCGCAGTGAAAGATCTTGAACGTTTGGCAAAGAAGAAGCGGGAAATCAGACCAAACAACGTAGAGTACACGTTGCGAGATGGTCGCAGGATCTATCTTCTTGCCGACGGAAGGCTTGTAAATCTAGGTGCAGCGGAAGGGCATCCTTCGGAGGTAATGGACATGAGCTTCGCTACCCAGTTCCTGTCGCTGATCTACTTAGCTGAGAAAGGTAGAGACCTTCAACCTGGGGTGTATCCGGTTCCAGAAGAACATGAGCGAGAGATCGCAAGGACAAAGCTTGAAACTATGGGGATGAAGATAGATACTTTGACGGGCGACCAAGATCGTTACTTGCACGACTACCGCGAAGGCACTTAGCTGGAACCCGAAACCTATAGCGTGACTCTGACTCCACCCTCTTCAGAGTCTCTCACGAGTACCAGCGAGACGCTATCGCCGGCTCTTCGCGTTCTTATCTCTTTCTGAAGATCTTCCATAGAAGTTACCTCCTTGTCACCAATTGCGATTATTACATCGCCTGAGCGCAATTGTGCGCGTTCTGCCGGGCTTTCTGGGATGATTTGCATCACGATCACTCCAGAATCAGCTGCCAAATTGAACCTTCGTGCGACTTCTCGGGAAACGTCGAGTCCAATGACCCCTAGCCAAGGTCGGGTGACTCGGCCATATTTCACAATATCTTCTAGCACCGCTTTTGCCGTATTGGCCGGAATTGCGAACCCTATGCCTTGGGCTCCGGGGATGTGAGCGGTGTTGATTCCAATCACTTTGCCTGCCAAGTTGAGCAATGGGCCGCCGCTGTTGCCTGGGTTGATAGATGCGTCTGTCTGAATCAAGTTCTCGTATACCCTTTCTGCTAGAATATGACGGTTTAGAGCGCTGACAACGCCGACTGTGACCGAGGGGCCGCCGACCAGTCCAAACGGGTTCCCGATAGCGATCACTGTTTGCCCTACTCGCAGTTCACTTGAATCCCCCAGCTCGGCGAGAGGCAAATCGCGTGCGTTGATTCTCACAACAGAAAGATCGTTGGCAGGGTCTGAGCCTACCAGTTTTCCCTCGAACGCTCTGCCATCTGTCAAAGCGACCTCGATCTCACTCGATCCAATAGTGATGTGATGATTAGTCAGTATGTGTCCTTGATCATCAATTATGAATCCTGAACCGAGCCCGCGAGCCGGATGCACATGGAGGAACGCGTCCCTTTCAAATCGGATGGTATTGATGTTAACCACGCTTGGCTCAACTTTTGCTATCGCTGCGATCACATCGTCATCCCTTGACACTCGCTATTCCTCGCTCACCACATTGCCCGTCTGCTGAAAAACGTGCCGAGACACGCTCAGATCGGATCAGTCATGCACATTCCTAATGCTCTTGTCTGAATAAAACCGCATTTCTGACTCTCAGAATAAAAACGCGACTGAAAGGCGGGTTATGCGATCTATTCATGGCATCTGTGGCCTTTCAATCCCGAAAGTGCCCGTAAATCCAAATTAGACGCCAATTTGTGAACTAAAGAGCTGCTCTGGGGCCTCAACTGCAGGATTATATCCTCCTTTTGGAGAAGGTTTATATCAAGCAGTTATGTGACTATTATGCCTTCCGACCAAATGGTCGCCTTCCGTTCCAGAAAGCGTTGTGAAGGTTCGTTTTGGCGACAGATGGTGCAGGCACGTCATAATGTGAAGAGTGGAGAAGAAATGGCTGCAATAACCAAGAAGATTGGAAAGATAAAGAACTGCCCCGAATGCACGAGCAGCAACCTTGTCGAAGACTTTGACCTAGGGGAGGTTATCTGTCAGAATTGCGGCCTCGTTCTGAGTG
>CAYGWT010000288.1:0-1815 GCA_964353625.1 uncultured Candidatus Bathyarchaeia archaeon
CAAGTTTTACACTCCACGGGAATACCAATCGTCGTTCTTCACTACTGAAACTGCGGAACAAATGACTGTTGGCGCTATGGCGGGAGGCATGTTTGCTGGCTACTCAGAGGCAAGCGCTGGACTCAAGGCTCGAAGTGCCGAAGCAAAACTTGCTGATGCCATCGAAAAAAATGACATGACGTCAATTGTTTCTGGCGAACTGATCAAGGCCCAGCAAGAGGCCAAGATCGAGATGCTGTCGCCCAAGGCTCCTGTCGGCAAGGAGGGCAAGACTAGGTTCTCCATCTCGACTAACGCTACGTCTGCTCGCGGTTCATCGATGGCAATGGCTCAGTTAGACGACATTGCTGCTGGAAAGCGCTCTGCGTTGTTTGTTGAGCCGAACGATGTTGCGGAAACGTTGACTACAGGAGTCAAGGCCCGCATGGATGCGTTGCAAATGACGCTCAATCCAATTGCGATGGTCGGTGGCAAACTGGTCTTTACGTCAAAGGCCAAGGTGCAAGAAGTTCTTGGCATGATTCAGAACGACGATGCTGAGGGACTGACTGGTCATCCAGTTATGTGGACTCAAAATTCTGGACTCGCCGTTGGAGCATTTGTATTCAGGGATGCTAAGGGCGACATTGCCGATGTCGTTGTGTATTCCGATTCCGAACAGGCTAAGACACAATTATCGATGATGGAGCATCGCGCTGGCCTATCTGGGCAGACTGTTTCTGCAGTCGAAGGCGAGGAACTGGCATCGATTTCATCTACTGTCCAGAAGCAAGTGAACATGGATTCGCTTGCCAACGGAATGCCTGCTCAGGCTCGACGGGGACCAAGCAAGAAGCAGAAGATCCGTGGGCGCATATCGGTGACGATGGCCGTAGAAGACGACGCTGCCCTGTCAAAGCAGTCCAAGGTTGACGATCAGGGGTATGTCCATGAGCATGATCCCGAAGCGCCTTTCTCTTCCCCATATCTGTCTGTACAAGAGGTCGGTGGAGCAAAGAACAGTGATGTCACTGTAAAGGCCAACATCTCAGAGGTCCCCGACGCCAAACTCTCTGAAGGAGAGCGGAAACTCAAGGCCGCTGTTACATCTCCGATCATCTTGGAAGGCGAAGTGACCTTCACCATCAAGAACAAAGATGGTTCTAAGAGGGTGATCAGAAAGCCAACTCGCCAAAATGGAATGTTCTCAGAACAGGCCACCCCAGATGGGTTGTTTCTGTTTCGTGACAACAAGGGGACCGCGTTCACTGCTCGCAATGCGTGGGCTATCGCGCTCCATGAGATCACTCACGGGATCGGTCGATCTACTAAGGCTGGTGCAGAGTTCATCTCTAAACTGGTCCATCTCGACCCCGTGTTTGCTATGAGCGGAGGCGCTCGCTACATGTCAACGTTGGGTGGAGATCCACGAACTAGGGGAATGTCTGAGCCTCAAGTGATCTCGTATTACGCTGGTCTGTGGCGCGCCGCCACTGCAATTCTTGCCGACGAGAAGTCTACGCGCGTACAAAAGGAAGACGCGCGGGAGGGCCTTGCGCGAGTCAGATCCTTTGCAGAGGAATCGACCGCAACGGTCCATGACGTCCCATCAGATAACGTCACCGCACGGGCAATTGAGTGGGAGACATCGACTAAGAATTCCCACAACAGGAGTTGGAAGAATTTCGCTGACTGGCTTTCCGCTGTACTTGTTAACCACAACTACTCAGGCAAGGAAGCCAAGCAGGCGGTATTCACGATCAAGCAGATCATGGAAGGCGCCAGCGCAAGCGAGATGAAGGTTCATTCCGACTTCTCAAAGAAGGTTGAGAGCAA
>CAYGWT010000289.1:0-2060 GCA_964353625.1 uncultured Candidatus Bathyarchaeia archaeon
GTGTCGAGCCATTTCTCAATGATCCGTCTCTTCATGACTGTTCCAAGCGGTCCGAGGTCGAGAAATCCGCTGACTCCACCATAGATTTCAAACGATGGCCAGAAGAGACCTCGTCTCCTTGCCAGATCTGCGACCATTTCATACTTGTCCAGTTTCGCCATGTTGTTCCGTCACCGCCTTGAGTTGTTCGAGGCATCTTTGATTTGTGACGAGACTTAAGCGTAGTGCAGCAACTACAGTGCTCGTGAAACCCACATAACCGTGGTTGAGTATTCTCTACTGCACTCTCAGTTCCGTACGGGCAAGCTCAACAAGATGGCGAAAGAACTTCTCGCCTCTCTTCGGCCCAGTGCCTATTCCTGAACAATTCAAGTCCACTCCGATTTCAAGCGAGGCGGTTCCTGAGGGGCGAATGCAGAATGGGTAGAATCGACAGATGAGAGGCCGTGCTCTATAGATGGAGCATGTTGAATCTCGAAGGAAGATGCATCTTCCCTCTCGTTTCCTAATCTTCCTAGTGTATGGCGTCGGCGCTCGCGTTGATACGCTGAACTCCTTAGCCGTCAGCTTTGTCTCATCGGTGATCCGCGTGACGTCAAATGGAGCAAGCAGCACATTTCTTGTTCGCCCTGGAAGATCACTGCACGAGTCTGTGCACCGAACGCAGACCCACCGAACCCGCGCAGGATATCTGACCCTTCCCTCCTTCGAGTTGAACTTGGCTGGGGATTGTTGCAAGGACCTGGAACTGCGAATGTTGCTTCGAATCGGATGATCCAAGCTTGAGCCTTCGACCGGCATGTTTGTGCGTTTCGTGGAAATGAATTAGTAGGAGTCAGGTTCGGAGGCGGAGTGGTTCTGGCTGGATCTATCTTGCCTTGACTCGCTTCACGACGGGTGGTCTCACTTTCTTGAGGACTCGGTAGCCGCAGAATGGGCATTTTGTTTCGGGAGTCATAGCCAACTGATCTAGAGTGAGCTTCTCACCGCAGCTGATGCACTGATACAGTATTCCTGTGGGAAATTGTTCTTTCTCCTTGCTCATCGCGATCACTGGAAGACACCGCGCGCAGGTTAGATTAGAGTGTGCTCCTGGCCTGAAAGCGGCCAGATTATGCGTTCGTCACTCAATCTAACTGACTGCACGGCTTTCTCTTCGATCTCTCCGTATCTGCATTGGAGGCTAATAGCTTTGCGAAAAAGGATCCAGTGAGGTCAGCTATTGTGTCAGTTGAGCACCGCATTCTTGGCAGAAGCCGCTATTGCTTGGGGTCTTGGCTCCACAGTGCATGCAGAACTTCGTTGATATTGCAGGTGCGGTCGCTGACGAAACAGCCTTGATTGCGGGTTGAGTGGTCACGCCAGTAGGAGCTGACGGGGGGGCCTTCCCTCTTTTCATGAGCAGTAATGCAGCGACTACTGCTACAACCACGATCGCTCCCAAAGCCAAAAGCAGCCTGTAATCTATCCATGATTGAACATTCGTCCAATCAGAAGAAGTAGTTCGAGTAGCGGTTGAACTAGACGCAGTGCTCACGCTGGTTATGGTAGTCTCTTGTGTTGAATAGGCAGCGCTCTCAGTCGTTAGGGTAGTAAGTTGCGTCGAATTGACTGTGCGCACGCTCGTTCTTGTGGATTGTATTTCCCGTACGCCTGCATCAACGTTGAAAACGATCTTGGCAGCACGAATCTTGTCAGCATTCATGAAGATAAAGGGGTATTTTCCGCTGGATGGTATCTGCGCTGTAAAGTCAGCTGAACCAGACTGGAAAACAAATAAATTGTCCACGCCCTTGAAACTCCATTCTTCATCGCAGCCAACTAGGGCCTTCCATTTCACATAGTCATCTGGCGTGAGCAACCAGAAGCTCACAGTGTCACCGGGCATCCCCTCAATAGTGTACGAAATATGCACTTGCCCTGCTGTGAGGTTCATACTGCCGAAAAAGTAGTATGCGCAGTTCACTTGACCTGCAGCAGCTAGATCTATCACTTGCCCCTTAGCTAGCCAAATGGTACTGCTTGTCCTTGTCACAGATAATTCAGTGGTGGTGTAGGAC
>CAYGWT010000290.1:0-3676 GCA_964353625.1 uncultured Candidatus Bathyarchaeia archaeon
CATTTTGAGGTGACCGGTTCTGATAGTACTCTTTAAGCTCGGCCGTGGTGAAGCTGAACCCTAGAAAGTTCCAGCTGGCAACTCTCTGAGAAACCTCTGCCGTAGCCTGTTGCGACAATGACACCCCAGACCATCAGAAGCCATCCGGGACCTTATGTCACTTATTCACACCAACCACGGCAGAAGACGGCTAGGACGAGACCCACCGTATCTCATTTGTGTGAAGTTTTCACCGTTCTCATATCCTTCCCACAATTTGCAGAAGTATGGTGAGTGAAAAGGTCCATACTTCCTTTTCGAGGAGACGGACTGGACGAGGTTCAAAGGTGCGTGAGGCCGTTTAGAGGTCGTCATCGCGCATCAGCTGACTGTCGTCGGGTACCTTGGGGCGGGCGTCGTAGTTTGAACCGTTGCTTTTTCCAACTATTGGGCAAAAGCGAGTGGGAACCTCAGTTCCTTCAGATTCTAACTCTAAGAAAATCTCAAGAATCATATGAGTTTTCCCCATGTGTGTTCGAGGTTACCTGCGCTCTCTCCAAGATCATCATTTTTCACCTTCAGTGATCCATCCCTTGTCGAAAAAGAGAAGTCTACAACCTCTGACGGATACTCGTTATAGTGAAGAATCGACTTGATGCCCCATCGTCTGGGCTGCTGAAATCTCCAGCAAGCCCTAGCATAACCTTTCAGCCGCAAATGAATCTCCTTTTCCTTGTCCGCGCCGGTCACATCGAATATTGGCAGCCCATCCTTCACAGTGTGTCTGATCCGAATGGTCCTGGTCTTGAATTCGTACTCAGTGTTTGTTTTTTGATGATAGAAACGGATGGACCTGTAGAGCCGAATATCGCCCCAATCCAGTAGTGACGTGGGCTTAGCCGCTTTTCTGAACATCTGAGGGCCTACAAACGGATTGGAGAAGACAACGTAGCTCCCATCGTCCCAGTGCACCAGTCCCCAGTACCATGGTGCTCCTGGCGCATTCACGGTAACCCTCTGAAGGCAAGCCGAGCCCTCCACTTCGATCCCATCGATGTGTCCCTTCATCTTCATGCCGTAGATTTGCAGAATGTTGTGGCCATACTTCTTTGTGTAATTCTTCTCACGGAATCTATGCTTCTGCATGTAGTCATTCCATGGGGTCATCTCGAAAAGGAAATCGTTGTTGGCATCTTGAATGTTCACCACGTATTTCTCGGGGCTTCCATAGAACCGATAATCCGCTCCATCTTTGATAGGTCGAAGCTCCCCCTTGTCTCCATCATTTCGCACCTCGAAGTCCATCTCTTCCAGCAGCAATGGATGGTACATCTTTTGACTGTCGTACCACCAGGCCGCGGTCACTCCATTGAACTTCAGTACCTCGCCGTCCCATGTCGGCTGCTGTCTCACAGACCATTTCTTGTCCATGATTTCGATATCCTTGGTGTTCTTTGTGGACCACAGGATCATCAGTTGTTTGGTCCTGCCAGGCCTGTCTGGATCCTTGACAAAGAATAGCCACCACCACCAAGACCAAGTCAGATTAGGGATCGTACTATCTGTCTTGAGATGCCAGATGTTCTGGTACGGTTTAGTCTCATCGGAGGTCGAGTCATATGGCATTGTTAGTAGGAACTCCATCGTACTACCGGGATTATCTCCATGGAAACTTTGGCTGTGCCTAGCCATCCTATAAATAGCTCTCGATTGAACCACAATCTGTGTGTGATACCTTTGGTGCACACCTAGCCCCTGAATCCAACTCTTCCTTGTCGAGCTTTCGTCGAATGTGTGGCAAATCTATCTTACCAGTACGCGCAATAGTGTGTGTGCGCACCAAGAGACCAACACGGAAATGATGGTCTACGGTTAGAGCAACGCTATACACTCGTGAAACTCGAATCGAGCTGAAGGGCAGGGAATTGGCTGGGCAAGATGTCGGATCCTTGTACAGACAATACAAGGGCATATTGCCCAGATTCGCAGCACAGATCATCGACGGAACAATCCTAATTCCGATATAGCTGGCACTCACCTACGTGACGTTCGTGGCGTTCAACGCCGAGTTCTACGCGGGTCTGTACAGAGACCCCGTGAGTGAGTTGTGGAGTGATTTCCTGGCCGGTCTACCTCTCCTAGGGACGACTCCCGGCGCATGGGATGTAGCTTGGGACCCATATGGGAACCCATTGGGATGGCTTGTGCTCATCTACTTCTTCGCGATTCAATTCACCTATTTCCTCATTCTGGAAGGACTCAAGGGTGCGACTTTTGGGAAGAGAGTGCTCAAGATGAAAGTAGCAAGAGATGATGGAAGCCCATGCGGGATGCGGCCTTCGCTCATACGAAACATACTGCGATTCGTAGATTTCGCTCCGTACATTCTTCTTCCATACGCTGTAGGAGCACTGTTCATCTATGAAGGCTGGCCACAGAAGAAAAATCAGAGAATCGGAGACATAGCTGCTCATACGGTTGTAGTTGATCGCAACTGGACGGAATCATATTCTGAGTCTCAAGAAGAACCATCACAACACTAGACGTTCTCTTTGACATCGAACAGCTTCAGAGTTGCAGCAGTCATAGGTCATTGATTCACTGCGAACCTCTGAAGAAGTATTCCGACTGGGATGGTTCCTTTGATCCTATTCTTCTTTCGCCACACGTCGAAGTTGGAGAGGCAGTTCTGCGTGCGTTCGTTTGCGCACCCGCAATACGGGGCAGTATCAATCTAATCTTGAGGAGACGCCTCATGGCTGCCCGTGCGTGGTTTGTTGACCGAGGACAACGAGGGAATCTTGTCCAATAACAATCATCATGTGTCCGCGGAGCCAAGCACAGGAACTGCGGAGGGTTCGAATCCCGCCCCAGCACTTCGAGCTCCACTCACCGCATCGAATCCCGATGTATCCAAGAAATCGAACCTAACGTGCTCAGCCAGATTCTTCAGCTCGCCTTCTGGATGCGCAAGACAGGCTACGGAAACTCCAGTCCAAACCTGCGTCCGAGCCCTGGAGGGGCTCGCGAGAAGAACGAACCTGCTGGACAGGGAGTTCGTCAAATCCTGCCTAGCCAACGTGGAGCTAAGCAAGAACCGCAAGACCAAGGTGCTTGGAGACATATCACGCTTCTACGTCTACCTGAAGATTCCATTCAGCAGTTCGGGAAAGATGATTCGTTCATTCGCCCTTTAAGTCTCTTCATCATCATCGAAGCCACAGAACCAAGAAGGGGAACGGAAGAAGATTGCACAAGACGACAATTACACTGTTGATAATCGCCCTCGCTATTGGAGGAATCACATCTGCAGTCTACATAGAAGCAACAAGTCCATATTCATCAGGTTCAGAAAATCGTCCTTCCGACGGCGTGCTGTTCGTTGGCATTGGGATACATATCGAACCGTTTGATGGCGAGAAACCCGGCAAGGGCAACTACAACGATCCGGCATTCTTCAATCATCATGTTGAAGACATACGCACTCTAGCCAGAATCGTCGAACGATACGGCGCAAAACTGACGGTTCAGGCTCAGACACCATTCACTCTTATGGCAATCCGGTCCGGTGAGACCCTGTTTGCGGACCTTGAGGCGTCCGGTCACGAGATTGGTCTTCACTTCCATGAGGACGCGCATCTGGGAGCGAACCCCGAGGTCCAGTCGGTCCAGACATGGGCGGCAGCGATGACTCAGG
>CAYGWT010000291.1:0-7730 GCA_964353625.1 uncultured Candidatus Bathyarchaeia archaeon
TCTAACGCAGTATATTTTGACACGGCTGCTTTGATCATAACGCTCGTCCTGCTTGGGAATACACTCGAATACATGAGCAAAGGGAAGGCTTCTGAGTCAGTCAGGAAGCTCTTGGATCTTCAATCTCGAACTGCGCGCGTCGTTCGCGACGGCAGGGAGGCAGACATCCCTGTAGAAGAAGTTCAAGTTGGTGACCTGTTCCTTGTCCGGCCAGGTGAGAGAGTGCCCGTTGATGGGGTGGTCCTAGAAGGGCACACATCGATCGACCAGTCGATGATCACTGGAGAAAGCATACCGGTCCAAAAGAAAACAGGCGACCAGGTGATCGGAGGTACCATCAACAAAACCGGTTTTGTACGAGCCAGAGCAGAGAAGGTCGGAGCAGACACTGTCATCTCCAAGATTGTCCAACTCGTGGAGGAGGCGCAGATGGCGAGAGCACCAATACAGAGACTGGCAGACAGAATAGCCGGCTATTTCGTGCCCGCAGTTCTGGTAATTGCCAGCATCTCGGCGTTGATTTGGTATTTCATCGGCCAGATCGGGCTGAACTTTGCCTTGCTGGCCTTCGTTTCAGTGGTCATAATAGCTTGCCCCTGCGCCCTCGGAATTGCGACGCCGGCAGCAGTCATGGTCGGCACAGCCAAAGGAGCACAACAAGGGATTCTGATCAAGGGCGGCGAACACCTCGAAGCAGCAGAAAAAGTGGACACTGTAGTATTCGATAAGACCGGAACATTGACTATGGGCGAACCCACCGTCACTGACATCATTACCTATCGCGGCTTCGCAAAAGAAGAGGTGCTACGGTACGCAGCGACTGCCGAGAAGAGGTCGGAGCATTCTCTTGGCGAGGCAATTCAACGCGAAGCCCGCCGATTGCAGATACAGATTCCTGATCCTGAGTCGTTCGAAGCAATCCCAGGAATGGGAGTAATGTGCCATTATGATGGACACGAGATCAAGTTCGGAAATCTCCTGTTGATGTCGACCTCAGATTTCACTGTCCCTAACGAGGTCGAGAGCCAAATCTTGACTCTAGAAAACGAAGGCAAGACAGCAATGATCCTCTCAATCGATAATAACATTGCCGGCTTGATAGCAGTTGCAGATACCCTCAAAGAGCATTCTGCAGAAGCGATCCGGCAGCTTGATCTGATGGGCATTCAAGTCGTCATGCTGACTGGAGACAACGAAAGAACGGCACGCACAATTGCGAAGAAGCTCGGGATTGAAAGAGTACTATCACAAGTGCTCCCCGATCAGAAGGAACGGATCATCAGAGAAATCCAACGCGAGGGTAGGCACGTCGCTATGGTCGGTGACGGAGTGAACGACGCCCCTGCCCTGGCTGCGGCTGATGTTGGGATCGCCATTGGAAGTGGAACTGATGTCGCAGTCGAGACTGGTGGGATAGTCCTCATTCGAGATGATCCGAGAGACGTTGTTACTGCGATCCGACTGAGCAAGCGCACGTTGCAGAAAATCAAACAAAACCTCTTCTGGGCTTTCGCATACAACACGATATTGATACCTGTCGCAGCGGGAGCGCTTGTTCCATTTCTGGGCGCTGGAGTGTACGATTACCTGCCATTCCTTGCAGCCGGGGCGATGGCGTTCAGCTCTGTAACGGTTGTTGGCAACTCTCTTCTCCTTTCGAGATTCACTCCGGCGATTTCGTGAAAGTCCCAGCACTGATGGCGGAGGAGTTCTAGCACCCTAGTCTTTTCGTTCGAGCATGAGCTTGGTGATCTTTGTTCCGTATTTTTCCTTGTATTCAGTGAGACACGGTTTGCAGCAGAAGTAGCGGTTTCTATCTCCGATCAGAAGTGTAGTGGGGTCGCCATGTATTTCTTGTCCGCATAGGTCACAGGTGAGTCTAACAAATTGGCCCGGGCGGATTGCAACGTTCGGTTCATCCTTGACGACCCGTGCTACCACATTATAGCTCAGAGATGCAACGTTCGGTATCGACGAGATCGTCGATGACAGAAGTGTCTGAAGTTCATCTAGGCTAGCTGTGAACACGGTAAAGAGCACGTTGTGTTCGCCTGTCATTCCGTAGACGTTCCGTATCTCCGGCACCTTTGCCAGAGCATTCAGGACATCATCAGCCTTACCGGGTTCTACCCTTGCCGTCGCAACGGCAAATAGCCCGCTCGTTATCTTGGAAACATCAATTATGGGCGCAATCTTCTTGATCAAACCCATATCCAGCATTTTCCGCAGGCGACTTTCGACTGTGGGCGTACTCACCCCTGCGGTGCGGGCGATATCCCGCAGGGAACGTCTACCATCCTCTGTAAGTGCGGTGAGTATGTGATAGTCTGTATCATCGATTCGATTTGGCAAGACACACGCCAAGAATATGATTTGACAAGGGACAATAAAAAGTTGTTAGAGCCATGCCTGGACTCGACAGGGTCAGGAAAACAAGCACTGGTCACCTTACTCCCGAGCGAGGCATGCTAGGGATAGGCTACGGCGGTCGGAATCAGAGGCCCCAAGGGTTGGGTTGGGGCACCACGGCCATTATCGTTGAACTAAGCGCGACAACGGATAGGACTGTGACAGCAATGAAACCAAGGTCAGCGTTGTGGAACCTCACATCTCTGAGGAAGGTCTTCTCAGCTCTTGACGAGAACCCGCGCGCCTCCAGGGCAATTGACCTCCTATAGGCTTCCTCTATCGCTCCCATCAGAAGTGGCGTGACAAGAGGAACGTATGTTTTGAGCCTCCGAACGATCCCGATACCTTCGAGTTGTAGTCCTCTCGACATTTGAGCCTGCTTCACAGCTTGTAGTCTTGAGTCTATTGTAGGAACGATCTGGAATGCTGAGAAGAGTGGGTACGCTATTCTAAGTGGTAAGCCGAGCTTCTGCATTGAGGCCATGAGATCTCCCGGACGGGTTGTCAGAGTGAGCAAGTATCCTCCACCGAAAATTGCCAAAAGGCGCGTCAGTAGGACAGCCGCAAAAACCAGTCCTTCACGTTTGAAATAGACCCATGGCAAGATGAAAAGAACGGGAGTCTTCCCAGCCGGATTGAAGAGCCCCTGAATAAGAAAGATTGGAATGAAGACTGGAAGAGATATCTTCACTAGATTCTTGACGTAAACCGCAGCGACTCTTCCCACAGCAGATAGAATCACCGTGATAGAGAACACTGCGAGACAGACAAGGATGCTATTGGAAACAACAGCCGGCACCCCAATTGTGATCCACAGCGCAAGCTTGGTTCTGGGGTCCAATCGATGGATCGGAGAGGAGCGTTGCACGAAAGTAAGTCGAACAGACAATTGTACTCTGTCCTAACGCCGTGTTGTCTTCACGAATTGAACTGGAACTCTCGTGTAGATCAGCCATGCGATGAAGAACGTTATGATCTTATCTGTAATGTCCGAGATGAATTCTGCCGCCATAGATGCTGGGAAGACTTGCCAACCACCAGCCAAGAAGGCCGCAAATATCGCGTCCACCCATACTTTGCCTGTCGACCCGCCCCATAGGTACACGTTAAGCGGCGTTGAGGTTAGGGTTGCCACGACTGCAAGAACCACGCTGATTGCGAGCGTTCTGCCGATTTGTGCCGGACTTCTCTCTTTTCTGACGAACCCCAGCAACGCACACACGCCGGCTATAAGCCCAATTGCCGCATTGACTATTGCGTAAGGCAAGGCGAATGGGTCGAACGTTACCCACTTGAAGACATTCGTGAGAATTCCTACGACTAACCCGTTGATGGGGCCGATGATTATTCCCGTCAGCATTGTGCCGAGAGTATCAGCCCAGATTGGCGTGCCCGAAGCTAGGTATGATGACGCGATGTTGATGCCGATCATTAGCGGGATCATGGCGATTCCGAATGTGGAGAACTCTATTTTGAGTCTGGATGGTTTTGTTTCTGCCATCTTCTTCAACAACGTGCCTAGGGTCCTATCGAGCTGGTAATAATACTTACTTGGGACAAGACGCGCTCTTACCAGCATGTTTTGCGAGTAGCTCAACCATCTCCTCAACCGTCATGATGTCATGGCGAATCCCAAAATGTGAGAGACTGATTGCCAATCGCGTGACTTGCGGAGGCCGCACGCCTGACTGTTCAAGCGTTCCTGGATCGGACAGAATCCGTCTAGCTGATTCATAGGCCATTATCTCTCCATTGCACATCACAGCAACTCTCTCGCATTCTCTAGCAACAAATTCCATGTCGTGGGATATGATCACGACAGTCTTCCCGTCACGTTTTAGTTGTTCGAGAATCGATCCGAGTAGACGTAACCCTCGGTAATCCTGTCCAGCGTTAGGCTCGTCCATTACCACAATATTCGGATCCATAGCGAGAACTGATGCGAGGCATAGCATCTTCCTTTGGCCATACGTCATGTTGTATGGGTGTTCCAAGATGAAAGGCAACAGGCCAACCATGGACAGCGCTTTGTGCGTCGCATGTTCTATGCTTGCTTCATCCATACCGATGTTCTTGGGCCCAAAGGCCACTTCCTCGATGACCGAGGACTCAAACAGCTGATCTTCAGGATTCTGAAAGACGTAACCCACCTCTCGAGCCATCTGACTGGTGGACCTCTTCGAAGTGTCTATGCCAACCACGCTCACAGTCCCGGAAGTAGGCTTGAGCAGACCGTTCAAATGCTTTGCAAGCGTTGTCTTGCCAGCTCCATTCCTTCCTATGAGTGCCACAGTGCTCCCGGCCTCAATCTGGAGGTTCACATTCCTGAGCGCCTCGCGCCCGCTAGAATATTGATAGTGAAGATTCTCAACGGAGACAGCCAATGGCACGTTACTCACCGCAGAACTGTTTCTCAATCATCTCGGCCGCCTGGGACTCGTCGAGAGGATAGTCACCTCTCCACAGCCCCTTTTTGTCTAACAGACCAGCTACCTGAGCGACTTGGGTATGTCGAACGCCAAGTTTCTCTGCGAACCGAACCTTCTTTGAGAACTCCTGCGGGGAATCTAGCGCAACAATCTTGCCGTTGTTGAGGATACAGATCCTACTTGCATATTGAATGAGTGTCTCAGGTTGATTAGAAACCAAGATCGTCGTCATGGCGTATCTCTCATGAACAGCGTGGACTGCTCTCATGACGGAGACGGCACCCTCTGGATCCAGTAGTTCAGTCGGTTCATCCAAAATCATGATCTGAGGTCGCATGGCGATCGCAGTAGCGAGGGAGAGTCTCTGCTGTTCTCCACCGGACAACTCGAAAGGCGCCCTTGTCTCAAATCCCGACAAGCCGACTGCGTCAAGCGCTTCTGCAATCCTATCCACCATAGCTTCCCTTGGGACTCCTAGGTTCTGAAGTCCAAAAGCCACTTCCTCCTCGACCGTCATGGCTGAGCCGGTCATCTGTGAACGAGGGTCCTGAAACACGATTCCAACGAAACCCGATAGCTCCGACACCTCGCTTTTCCCAGTGTCAAAGCCTTTCACGCTGACAGTCCCTCGCATGGTTCCTTCGATGACATGTGGGACAAGCCCATTCAGTGAATGACAGAGTGTTGACTTGCCCGCGCCTGAAGGGCCAGTAATCCCTACGAACTCGTTATCCATCACTTCTATGGTGATTCCATCTAGCGCCCAATCAACCCGTGAAAGGTAGCGAAAAGCCAGGTCAGAGATTATGATAGCAGCGGAGGCCATCAGGCGAGTTCCCTTATACACTCTAGAATGCCTCTTACATAAAGCGGGTTTTGGACTCAGCCTAGTATTGGCAGACATGTCGAATGGGGCGAAACCGCACGAGCGGCTCGGCTAATCGCAAGTTATTAGCTTGAGAACTCATTCCAATCACCGAGGCCAAGTTCTTGGCCGGTTCGGCGAGTAGGCCTCGGAGCCAAGTGGCGATGACTGACAGGAGGGGTCTAGTCCTTGAGTTGTCCTTCGCAGCGATATGCGCAGTGGCCGTTGTGGCGCTTGGCTCTATTAGTTATGCTGTGATCCGGATCCGCATTGCAGATGCCCTGATTCCGCTCTCCATTGTCTTTGGTCTCCCGGTGGTCTTAGACGTCACATTGGGAAACATCGCTGAAAAGCGGCTGAGCGAATTGGGGTCGATTATCACGCGGGGATAACCAAATCGAGTGACAGCCTGTACGCAGGGATGGCCTTCGGAGGCTACTAATAGAGCTGGATGAAAAACGTCGAAGCAGATTTCAAGAAGTCAAACGTGATCAGTGCGGAGATGGAAGCATCGACGATATTCACGCTCGCAAGCTTGCTCCGGCTACGGACGGGTGTGTGTTCAATCGTCGACCTTGTGCTGGCCGGCAACGGCCAACCGCCTGGACATGAGGTGTCAGTAGAGGAAACGTTTGAGCCAAAACCAGTGTTCATCCTCAGATCCTGCAGATGCGCGGTTGAAGTCGTGAAGATCCTCAGCCAGTGGGACCGAGACAATCAGGCTAAGGGCAGGATGAATTGGTCTCCGTCAATGAGCTACGTATCGCGCATCTAGCCTGAAACGTATCCTTGCCATCCTAGAATGCCGAATGGGAAATCGAATGCACAAACTCTTTGATCGCGTTTGCCTTACGTTCGAAATCTTGGAATGACCCACCTGGATATGGGCGATGCATCGTCGTCAAGACCAAGCGATTAGACCCTACATTGTTAATCACGCATTTGACGACATCAACCAGCTCCTCCTCAGAGACTCTGGAGTTGCAGAGGAGGTCTATCGGAATACCGGTGAAGAAGATGGCGTCTGGGAGGGATCGCCTCACAGCGGCCAGTGCAGTTGCCCATTCACGTGCGGCCGCTAGGGTTGATTTTAGTCTGATGTCGAGAGGGTGAAAGCCCGAGTAACCTTGAGCTTGTGCCGTGAGGTATTTCGTAACATCTCCGTCACTGTGGAGAACAGAGTACTTTCCCTCTTTGATGATTGATCGTCCCAGTTCGACCTGTCTATGAACGATAGTGAAGGCGAACTCTGGTTTGTAGATTGATCCCATGTAGCCACAAAAATCGTCGGCGATTCTGATCGAATCGATCTCGTCGTATTCGACTGCTCGTTTGACTACGTGGCGAAGAAGATCTGAGAATTTCGCATGGATCACATCTGCTTTGTTAGGACTCAGGACCGTCAAGATGGAAAAATCAAACTGATGCGAGATCTGGTCTAGCCTTCTTGCTTGAGGAGTCTTCCTTGAACTGCACGAGCACTCAGAGTACTCTGTCGGTCCCAGAAGCTCAAGTTGATACGACTTCGTTCGATCCACTGTGATAGTCTCGGCCACAATCTCGTCCATCTCAGCTATGAGATCGTCAACGGCAGGCCACTCGTAGGCGTCTGGATCAAGCCTATCACACCATTCCCGACGCGACTCTAGATCTCTCTTGAAAGGTCCACTTTCCTCGTAGAAATCAAACGACTTGAACCAGCATCGAACACCTACGATGTCGCCTATCCTCGCCTTAAGCTTCGGATCGGCAAGCCAGAAGTACATTGGGAGACTAGTTGCTCTTCCCTGCATGGCTTCCGAGATCAAAAGTCCGAGAGGTCAATCAACACAACTCTCAGATGCACTGAGCGGGATCGCCATCAGATCACGATGATTGTTAGAGAAATTATGGAGCCCCGGCCGAGGTTTGAACTCGGGACCCTTGCCTCTTCAGGCGTCGTTACCAAGGCAATGCTCTCGGCTGCAAAGCATCTACCAGGCTGAGCCACCGGGGCTGCGGTTCAGGTCAGGATGATCTTCTAATAA
>CAYGWT010000292.1:0-4511 GCA_964353625.1 uncultured Candidatus Bathyarchaeia archaeon
TCTATCTGAAAGAGCAATGAATGTTTTCGATCGCAAGGTGCAGGAGATTTCAGGATCGGTCCTGAATGCACGTGATGTTACGACAATACAAGTGAACGTAGGGCTTCTCTGCAACAATTCATGCATGCACTGCCATCTCGAAGCCAGCCCAGCGAGAAAAGAAATGATGGGTTGGGAAACGATGCAGCTTGTGGTAGGTGTCGCCGACGAAGTCCGCCCCAAAATTGTGGACATAACTGGAGGTGCACCTGAACTGAATCCTCTTCTCTCGAAGTTCATTAATGCGCTGCGAAAGGGCAACCATACCGTTCAGGTGAGGACTAACCTTGCGGTTCTACTTCAACCGAAAATGATAGAGATTATGACGTCTTACAGGAACGCTGGCGTCAGACTCGTTGCTTCGCTTCCCTGCTACACGAAGACGAATGTTGATGCTCAGCGAGGGATTGGCGTCTACGAGAAGAGCGTTGAAGCTTTGAAGCGTCTGAACGCTATCGGTTATGGATCAGATGTCGGCCTCAAGCTCGATTTGGTGTACAATCCAGGAGGAGCGTTTCTGCCTGGTGAGCAATCCTCACTGGAATCTGATTATCGGGAGCACCTGCACAAGGAACACGGCATCGTCTTCAGTAATTTGAGAACAATCACGAATATGCCGATAGGGCGGTTCCAGAACTGGCTTCGGCAGCAGAATCAGTATGAGGAGTACAGGCAACTTCTCAGGGATTCCTTCAATCCTGAGACTCTTGATGGATTGATGTGTCGGCATCAAATTGAGGTAGCTTGGGATGGACGAGTCTACGATTGTGACTTCAATCTGGCACTACGAGCCCCAGTAAACAACGGTGTCTCGACACATGTGAGAGACTTTGATGTTGACGCGTATTCTAAGAGGAGGATCGCCACAGGCGAATACTGCTTCGGCTGCACGGCCGGGCATGGGTCATCATGCGGTGGCGCACTAGCCTAACTCAACAGGCTCGCCAAGCGCAACGTTGCTGCTGGAAACTTCATTAAACCGATCCATGGGATTCAAACTTCCCGTACCCACAGTTTTCATTTTGCTGTACACACCGCTAGACATATCGCGCACGCTAAGGTAGTTTGAGGGTTCCGAGAGGGGCTTCAGTCTGCAACGACCAGCAATTGAGTCAAAGATCCAATCCATCTTGGACAGGGCGTTAGCAGGCGATGAGATAGATCGTGAACAAGCGTCGCAGCTTCTGAAGACAGACGAGAAGTCACCCGAAATGTATGCCATCATATCCGCGGCAAATACTCTGACGAGGAGACAGTATGGCGACAGAGGCGAAGTCTATGGTACGGTTGGGATAAACCTCTGGCCTTGTCCAAGGAGTTGTGCTTTCTGCTCCTTTGGTGCAAAGTGGAACTTGATCGAGGCACCCTTCGAATTCACTCTCGAAGAAGTTGTTGCAAGGGCGAAGTCGCTAGAAGACGATGGCGCGAATGCTATTTTTCTGATGACCACAGCAGACTACCCGTTTGACCGCTACGTCGAGATCGCCAAGGTCGTGAGGAGAGCTCTCTCGGCGAAGATGCCGATGGTGGCGAACATAGGTGACTTTGGACCCGACGAAGCCAAGGACTTGGTGAACGCAGGATTTCAGGCCGTATACCATGTCCACAGGTTGAGGGAAGGTAAGGACACGGGAATAAGCCCTGAAGAGAGGCTGCAGACCATAGGTATCGTGCGAGATGTAGGACTCGACCTCAGCTACTGCGTTGAGCCCATTGGACCTGAACACACTCCGGCAGAATTGGTTGCCGAAATGTTTCGAGGAAGAGAGTTCAATGCGGTCAACCTCGCTTGCATGTGGAGAGTTCCTGTTCCAGAGCTTCCGCTTTCGAAGTTCGGGAGAATTTCTGAGGTGACCTTGGCCAAGGCTGTTGCAGTCACAAGGATAGTGGCTGGTGATTCCATCAAGGCAATGGGTGTTCATGAACCGAGAATTCTCCCTCTAATCGCCGGGGCTAATCAGATCTATGCACAGACAGCCGGTTTTTCGCCCCGAAGGCGCCCCGGTCTTACAGACTCGGACGGGGAATTGTCCAAGGGAAAAGGTTACTCTGTTGAAGCCTGTAAGAACCTGCTTAGAGAAGCAGGTTACATCCCTCTCGAAGGCTCTACGAAGGTGTTTCAGGGCAACTGGTCGTCCTAGGGCCGAACAGGTCGATACAAGGTCATGCGCGTGGCTGGTTGACTTTGAGAAGTCACGCCGGCAACGCCAAAAAATCATTAGAATAGCGAAAGATTTGATCCCGTCGTCATACTTTCGAATCGAAAATGACATTCGGGCACTTGCAATTCCCGTGATAAGTCAAGTTGAATGAGAGACCTCACATCTTCAGTCCAAAGCGCTATAATCTCTGTTGCTGCCTCTACTCGGTTGATTCATGTTGGATGCAAGATGCGAATAGTGACAGCCGAAGACGCAGAGAGCCTAGTGAGGAAATACTTGCTCGGCACTAGAACTTCTCATGGGAAAATCTCCACTTTGTCGGCCGAAGAGAAGACCGAAGGCCCGGACAGTCAGGGTACGTGGAGGGTCAAAGGAACATACCTCACGGAGGCGGGCGTCAGAGCACAATTTGCGGCTAGCGTTTCGTCGCGCGGCGAAGTGTTGATCACTAGCTCAAGTTCTACTAAATCGAAAAGACAATCCGGCGGAAGTGGTGTGGGACGTAAGTTGACCAGCGTAGAATACGCTGCAAGAAGGCGGCGGAGAAAGAAACAACTCCCTGGGAAGCGCACCAAATCACGCAGAAACATTGCCTGATACAGGGATGGCAGGCTTACGCCGGGTACGTCTGCGGTGCCTACAATCTTCGCTCCCTGAACAGTCTTTCAAGAAGCACCGGCAAGTCTTCATGGTTCTTTGTAGCTTGGTCATCCAAGCTGACTTGCTGCTCTCGAGTAAGTAACTGCCAGGAGTGAGCGATCTCGTCAGTAGTTTCGTATGTGTGAACCCCGCCCGGTCTTCTATCATGACGGCGAACGGCCGCACTAATCTTTGCCATAGCGCAAGATGGTCCGGCGGCTCTCAATAAGGTCTCGGTTCAGATTGCGAAGTTGTGTTCCGCTTTTCTGATGATATGAAGTCCAGAGATATTCACCGCGTCTTCTGCTGACGGAGCTTGACAACCTTTCCGCAACCGATTGAAAACGAGTGTATTTCATGGCGATTGGTTGGCCAAAACGAGTGTTTGATCTCTTCCTTATAGCTCGCAATGCCGCTAGTGATCATGAAGATCGTAGTGATGACGTTTCCAGCAAGATGCAAGAAATGCGGTGGTCCTATATTGTCGGTGGGATTGCTTTGTGGAAGCGACCTTTGTGTGGGTTGTGCCAGAATCGTAACTGCCAGGAAAATGAGCCTCACACTAGAGTAAACGGCATATATTTTGCGGTCAAGGCTCGTGCGGGATTTGAAAGCGCTTTTAGTAGAGTGCATTCTTCCTCATAGTAAATCGCGAATCGATGAAGTGAACGACATAGCGAAAGCTGCTGGCTACGATGTGGTCGGTCAAGTCACGCAGCATCGGGACTCAGTGGATTCCGCCTATTGCGTAGGCAAAGGGAAAATCGATGAGATTAAGGAGACTGTCACGGAAGACTCGATCGAAGCGATAATATTCACCCGGCAACTTTCGGCAGGTCAAGTATTCCGAATCAAGAAGAAGCTTGGCGATGTTCACGTTCTCGACAGAAACCTGCTCATTCTGGAAGTCTTCGAGAAGCGCTGCGCCACGACTGAAGCTAGGCTGCAGATCGCATTGGCGCGACTCCGATACACGTTCTCCTGGGGCAGAGAATCAATTCGAATGCACGGTATTGCAAGTGAACAGATGGGAAGGGGAGGACCAGGCCAGTATCCATACGAAGCTTATGAAGCGATGTCGCGCAAACGAATAAGCAAGATCGAAGGGGAGCTCCGTGATATTAGATCGAAGAGCAACCGTCTTCGTGAACATCGAGGAAAGGCTGGCTTCCAAATCGTGGCGTTGACAGGATACACTCAAAGTGGCAAGACTACGCTGTTCAACAGACTCGCGTTGGAATCGAAGGAAATAGGTTTGGGCCCATTTACGACGCTCTCTACATTTGCACGTAAGATCTCCCCAAAGGGGAGAGGGGATTCTTCTGACTCCTTTATCATGATTGATTCTATTGGGTTCATTGAAGACCTTAGTCCTCTGCTGCTAAGCGCTTTCCACACCACGTTGAATGAACTTGCAAATTCTGATCTTGCTCTCCTCTTCGTAGATGGTAGCGATGACCTGGAAACGGTGATACGAAAGATCACGGCTTCTCATGAGATCATGAATAAGGAAATGCACGGCGTTCCTGTCTTGATCTGCATCAACAAAGTGGACCTTGCGACTCGTGAACATTTAGACAAGGTGCTCGCGGAGACTCGCAAGATATTCGAGGAAGATGAAACACTCGAAATAAGCTCGAAGACTGGAGCTAACGTACCAAGCCTCCTGCA
>CAYGWT010000293.1:0-18111 GCA_964353625.1 uncultured Candidatus Bathyarchaeia archaeon
CGATGCCAATATCTTCTCGTTCATCTTCTCGCGGTATTCTCTGAACTCTTCCAGCGTCTTGTTCATGAATGCATCACGCGTCGCATTATCTGGGAGACATTGGAGAAATAGTTTTGGAACAAGATGACAACTGGTCGCGAGCCTTCAGTATCAACAGGAGACTGGGCATGCTTCACCGCGGTTTTGCCAGTATCGAATACAGGAGGTGTAGCCGCGAGGACGAGCGGGCGACTGTTAGCGGTGTGAAAGAGCCAAGAAGGCACATGTCCCTCACGAAGGAAACCATTCGATAGCCCTGAATAAGGAAGTGTGCGTACGACCAGAGAGATCATACTTGTGCGCCGTAACAGCTTTAACTGTCGTCAAAAAGTGCAACCCAACGAGACAATTCGACCTAAGCGAGAGCTCGGAGATTCACCGCGTTTAGCATGAATGCGCATTTGTAAGAGGGGTAAAATAATGGCTGACAAAAAGGCGGACTTGGCAGGTCCCGGTATTGGCAGCTATGAAGAGCTGGAGAAAATCCTTCCCCAAAACTATGACTCATTGCTGGATCCCAAGGACACGCAGAAGGCTATTTTTGCAGCAAAGAGCTACATCGAAGAGACCCTATGCAAAGAACTCAACCTGATGATGGTTCAGGTTCCTTTGATTGTGGACGTTGAGAGCGGCGTTAACGACCTGCTCGACCGCGATGGTTCACGCACGCCGATACAGTTCCACATTTCTAATGACTACAACAAGCATCCGGTTGATGCCCAGGTTGTGCAGGCTGCAACGAAGTGGAAGCGAGTTGCGCTGAAGCAATTCGGAATGAAGGTGGGTGAAGGCATATGCACTGACATGCGGGCAGTGCGCAAGGACTACTTCCTCGACCACGACCACAGCGCGTACGTGGACCAGTGGGACTGGGAGAAAGTGATCACTGCTGACCAGCGCAATCTCGACTACCTGAAGGATACGGTCAGAAAAATCTGGAAGGTCCTCAAGGGAGCTGAAAACCACGTGCAGAAGCGCTACCCTCAGCTGAAAACGACCAAGTATCCAAGTTTACCTGACGAAGTCACGTTCCTACACGCTGAAGACATCTTGGACATGTACCCGGATCTGCCGCGCAAGCAACGGGAGACAGAGATACTGCAGAAGTACCCTGCTATTTTCATCATTGGGATCGGTTGGGTGCTAAAGGACGGCTATCCGCATGAAATGCGTGCAGCCGACTATGATGACTGGATTACTGAGACTAGGTCGGAGGATGGGAGAGCCATGCATGGACTCAACGGAGACATTCTGGTTTGGAACCCCGTGACGAAACGTCGGCACGAGCTCTCGTCGATGGGTATCCGTGTCAATGCTGATACTCTTAGGAAGCAGTTGGAGATATCCGGTCAGCTTGATTTCCTCAAACTGTCGTACCATCGAGGAATCATCAAGAATGAGCTTCCGCTCAGCATCGGTGGCGGAATCGGACAGTCACGAACTCAAATGCTGCTACTCAAGAAAGCACACCTTGGAGAAGTCAGCGTCACAGTCTGGCCCAAGATCCTCAAGGAGATCTGTGCAAAGAAAAACATCCACGTCCTAGAGTGATCCCCGACCGTCAAAGAGAGCAAAAAGACCAGAATGGAGAGCACTCGCTCAAGAGGCAAGTTTGGATTTCTTAGGGATTTCGTGTTTGTTTGGGTTCTGCTGGATCTACTCGGACTATACATTGTCTCAATAGACAGCAGCTCCTCTCGTTTTTGCTTCAGGAAACCTCGTGGTTGAAGCGCTCCTGATTGCCTACACGGTGAAGAACGGGCCATCAAAAGGACCGGGAAAGAGGAATGGGAAGCTTCATAGTTCCGAGTTGAAATGATGCCTCCAATGTGCTCAGTCGCCTGATTGCATGGATCCCTTCAGATACAATTGACTCGTGGTAAGATCGACATGTCAACGTTCCGCCAAATTGGTATTCCCGAAAAAAGGGTGATGCCCAATGAGACTACCGCAGGCCTCGGTTCTCAGAATGGCAATGGACCGCCATTCCCAAATGGCTTTCAACAAGCAGATAACAAGTCGCAGCTATTCATTTTGTACTTGGCAATGCTTGGTACAAGAATCGGCTTTGGTTCGATACTTCTACTGTTTCCAATGTATCTGCACGTGGGTAGTCTCGGCATCGGAATAGCTCTATCAGCTTATCCGCTCGCTGAATTCATTTCGGCGGCACCTATTGGTGCATACGTCGACTTGAAGGGACGGCGCCGAATGCTGCTTCTGGGACTCCTATCAGTCTCCCTGCTCACAATGGCAATATCATTGACGAGGAATGTCTACGCAGTTTCGATAATTCACGCTGTTATGGGATTCTCGGGTGCAGCAGTCACTGTCGCCTCTCTCACTATGATAACTGACCTGACAGCTGTGAGCAACAGAGGACTCGGCATGGGCGGCTTTGACTTTTCGAACATACTCGGTTACGCGCTGGGAATCTCGTTAGCTACAACCATTCTGCATTTTACTCAGCGCAACTACGCGCTCGCATTTGTTGCGACCGGTGTCATACTCCTTA
Source organism: uncultured Candidatus Bathyarchaeia archaeon (assembly GCA_964353625.1). Taxonomy (GTDB): domain Archaea; phylum Thermoproteota; class Bathyarchaeia; order 40CM-2-53-6; family 40CM-2-53-6; genus CAVPLU01. The sequence continues at coordinate 2,555 of CAYGWT010000293.1, forward strand.
GTGTGAGCATCGCGAGCATCGCCTGGATCAGAGAAACAAGCCATTCCTCAACTCAGAGTCACCAAATTAACCCCCTCCGATCCCTAGATCAGAACACGCGCGCGATTCTGCCACTCTGGCTTGGGCTTACTTCCATACTTGGAGTGGTCTTTGTGCTACCTAGGACGCTCATGGAATCCGGTTTCGGATCTTCCGAAGTCGGACTGACTCTTTCGTTGGGAGCCTTCGGAATAGGTATTGGATCTGTGGCTTTCGGAAGATTATCGGACAAGATAGGAAGGGGCAAGACCCTTGGCATAGGTGTCATTGGATTGATCATGCTTCTCCTCAGCACGTTGGACGCTGTCTCACACAGCCCTCCGCAAATCTACCAGCAACTTCCATTCATAGTGGTAGGAGGCCTCATGGCAACAGCCACCGTTCCCTCAGCATTAGCGCTTGTGGGAGACAGAGCCAGCAGTGGGCTTCGAGGCTCCGCCATGGGAATCTATAGCATGATGCTCAGCCTTGGCATGGTAATTGGCAACCTCCTCGGCGGATACTCAGCCTCGATGGGAGGTTTGAGAGGAGTACTCGAAGCTAGCGCCGGAGTCTTGCTGCTCTCGCTAGCGATTACTCTGCTGCTGCTCTACAGAGCTGGCGACCTTCGTCTGAGAAGATGAGAAGCGCCGCGACTCGGACAACTGCCGAGGACAAGAGAGAAACGGACAAAGTCGAGATCATTGAGCAGACCGTGAAGGTATGGTTTCTCCTAGTACGAGAGCCTCTGCAACCGTTCTGTTTTGAGCACTGTGGTTTGCCTTCATCGTGCTCTATCTCGCCTCCTATGCGGGGAATCCACACTTAGAGCAGAGAGCGGCAGTATTTCTAGCATCAATAGCAATCGCATGCACGACAGTTGGAGTATTCTGGACAATATGGGCGATCGATGAACGCTAACAAAATGCTTTCAGAAGACCATACTGTTTGGTAGCAGCTGACCGCATTACGATTTTCGTAGCGCATATCCGTAATACGTATCTAAACACGCAAATCTTTTAAACTAGCGTCGCTATGGCAGGCGGATCCGTCACTTCGGAGCATGAATGCATATGTTTCGTGGATGCTACACGGCAATAGTCACGCCGATGAGAGATTCATCAATTGACTATGATGGCTTTCAGCGACTTGTTGAGTTTCAAGTGAAGTCTGGGGCCAGCGGACTGATCGTTGCGGGAACGACCGGCGAGTCACCTACGTTGACCTGGACGGAGCATATGAAGGTAATCGAGAAGGCCTTGGAACACACCAGTGACAAGTTCCAAATTGTGGCTGGGACCGGCAGCAACAGCACAGAGGAAGCGCTCGAAGCAACGAAGCAGAGTTGGGACCTCGGCGCGAAGGCCGCGCTCTTAGTGGATCCATACTACAATGGTCCAAGTTCATTAGAGATCAGGAAAGAGTACGTGGAACCGATCGCAAGAGCCCTACCTGATATGCAGATGATTCCGTACGTAATTCCCGGACGGACAGGCACACAGCTCATGCCTCACGATCTCGCGATTCTGCACAAGACGTGCTCAAACTTGAACGCGGTCAAAGAGGCTACTGGAGACTACGAGAATGCTAGACTCACACGAAAATACTGTGGGGATCAGTTCGACATACTCTCAGGAGACGATGATAGAACTTACGAAATGATGACGAACGACATCAAGGCAAGTGGAGTCGTCTCCGTCACGTCCAACATAGCGCCTAGAGCCGTGCAGGAAATGTGCAAGGCCATCAGTGCTGGAGACATCGAAAAGGCAGGCACCCTAGCCAATGCACTCAAACCTCTGTTTCAAATCGTGACCGTCAAGAGTGAGGAAACAACTCAATATGGTACAGTCTCGTGCAAAGCAAGAAACCCGTTGCCCTACAAAACACTGATGAATATTATGGGATTGCCATCTGGACCGTGTCGACCCCCAGTCGGAAGGATGACGAGCAAAGGGCTGAACGTCGTGTTGAAGAGCATCCGCTTGGTCCACGAGCGCACCCCCGAGATTCTCAATCCAATTCAGGAATTCTTCGACATAGATCTCGAGAAGAGACTATCCGACGATGAAGCTTGGAGGCATCTCTGCTACGACGGCTACTAGGTTGTGCATCGTTGGCGCCGATGGAAGGATGGGAAGCACCGTCATCCAGCAGGCCACGTCCGCAGGCTTCGAATTGGTAGGCGCGGTTACCGCAACTGACAGCAAGAATGCGGGACGGAGCCTAGGCGAGATCGGCCTTTCGCCCCCCAACCTCAAGATCCTTCCTCAACAGAATCTTGAACAGGCTCTCCAGGGCGCCGAAATCTGCATCTCTTTCACCAGCCCGTCCGCTGAGTTGGCTAACCTTCCAAAAGCCGTCCAAATGGGCAAGAAGGTAGTCATGGGAACGACAGGATTCAACGTGGATGAGATGAGAAGAATCCGCGAGACACTGGAAGGAAAAGTGCCCGCTGTGGTTTCGCCGAATTTCTCGATTGGCGTGAACCTGCTGTTCAAGATGATAGAGACATGCAAACTGTTCCCCAGCAGCTATGACTTCAGCATCGTGGAAGCACATCATTCTGGCAAAGCAGATGCGCCAAGCGGAACCGCAAAGAAGATGGCTGATACGATCTCAGCAATGAGAGGGTACTCAGAGCGAATCCACGGAAGAGAGGGAATGTCCAAGAGAAACGAAAAACAAATGGAACTACTTTCTGTTCGAGCCGGCGGGATTCCAGGCATACACGATTTAATGATTGCTGGTCAACATGAAATGATAAGAATAGAACACGTAGCGTTCTCTAGAAACGTATTTGCACAAGGAGCCCTCTACGCTGCCCAGTGGCTGAACGGGGAATCAAGACCTATGATCTTTGACATGGAAGACGTTCTAGGGCAACGGCAACTCAGCTAACTGTTTGGTGAACTAACACGCCTAATACGACACTTTTCAAGAGTAGTGTCTTAGCAAGGCGCGAAGGAGCACTGTACCTAGAAGGAGTTTCACTTGTTAGCCTAGCCGCCGAATTGGAGACACCTGTCTACGTCCTCAGCGAAAGCCGAATCAGAGACAACTACACTCGATTGCAGAAGGCTTTCGAGAAACACTACGATAAGACTAGGATCTACTATGCAGCCAAAGCGAACTCCAACATGTCAGTGCTAGCAATCATGCGGGAAATGGGAGCTTTCATAGACGCCGTTTCAGCTGGCGAGATATATCTTGCGTTGGAGTCGGGTTTTGAGCCAGAACACATCCTTTACACTGGGACAAGCGTTGGCGAAGAAGAGCTTGACTACGCAATCAAGTCAAATGTAACGATAAACGTAGATTCAGTCTCCCAAATGGCCTCGTTGCTCAGGAAGATCCTACCGTTCACAGTTTCGGTCAGACTGAATCCAGAAGTTGGAGCAGGACATCACTCACACGTTGTCACAGGTTCCAGAAACGCAAAATTCGGCCTGCTGCAAGCAGACGCATACACGGCCTATAGAGTGGCTAGAGACGCCGGAGTAAAGAGATTCGGGATCCAAATGCACATCGGATCGGGCATACTGAACCCAGAACCACACAGACGCGCGATGGAAAACCTCCTCAAAGCAGCAGGGGATATCCATAGAGGCCTCGGAATCAACTTTGAATTCATTGATATTGGAGGCGGTTTCGGGGTTCCTTATAGACCCGAGGAGGAAGAACTCAACATCGAAGAGGCGGCTGACTCTATTGTTGCCCTCTTCAAGAAGCGGATATCAGAATATGGCCTCGGAGAGCCTATGCTTTGCATCGAGCCGGGCAGGTACATAGTGTGCGATGCAGGCGTACTCCTGACGAAAGTTAATACGGTGAAATCGACCGGCAACAAAGAGTTCATTGGTGTAGACGCTGGCTTCAACACGCTGATCAGACCGGCCATGTACGATGCATATCACGAGATAGTTTTGGCAGACACGGTAGGAGCGACAACCGAAAGAGTCTACGATGTTGTGGGGCCGCTATGCGAATCTGGCGACTTCCTTGCCAGAGACAGAAAACTCCAGGAGACCAGGGTCGGCGATTGTCTCGTTATCCTAAACGCAGGGGCTTATGGCTTCTCCATGAGTTCGCACTACAACTCCAGGCCAAGACCAGCCGAGATTCTCGTGAAAGACGCCACGTACTCTGTTGTGAGAGAACGGGAGAACTTCGACGCTCTAACAATGGGACAGAGAATTCCTGAGCGACTTCAAGTCAAACGGAATGACAAAGCCTTGGAGACAGCGGCGATCCTTTCAGATCGTTCTTTAGGCTGATCACTGTATGCATGGGGCGGTTTCAATGAAATTCTGGAAGATGCACGGCCTTGGCAACGACTACGTAGTCATTGACGACAGACGCAAACGTATTAATGATAAGCGTCTTGGGACACTCGCAAGAAATCTCTGCAGGAGAAGGTTCTCTGTTGGAGCAGACGGACTTCTCGTTGTTCGGAATTCAAGAACCGCCGATATCCGAATGAGAATCTTCAACTCGGACGGTTCAGAGGCAGAGATGTGCGGCAACGGGATACGATGCTTTGCAAAGTACTGTTATGAAAACAGGATCGTTCGAAGAAGGACCATGAACGTGGAAACGCTGGCTGGGAATCGCAGAGTAGAATTGAGAACAGACAAGAAGAACACAACGAATGTGCGAGTGAACATGGGACAGCCGTCATTCCGTCGCGAGTCGGTGCCCATGGTCGGTCAAGGAGAATGCATTGATGAACCGGTGACTGCTGGGGACAGGGAATTCAGAATCACCTGTCTGTCGATGGGAAATCCTCATTGTGTCACGTTTGTTGAAGATGTCGAATCATTTCCTGTCCACGAAATTGGGTCCCTGCTGGAGAGGCACGCATACTTCCCCGAAGGCACAAACGTCGAATTCGTTAGCGTCAGGTCTCCAGAAGAAATCAAAGTTAGAACTTGGGAGCGTGGGGTAGGAGAGACTACCGCCTGTGGGACGGGCGCCTGTGCAAGCGTTGCAGCTGCATCAAGGCTTGGCAAGACAGGAAGGCGGGTCAAGGTCCAACTGCAAGGTGGAGAACTGCTCGTGAAACTCGGCGATTCAGCTATTCTTGAGGGGCCGGTCGAAAGAGTATTTGAAGCGGAACTATTCGATGGCAAGACCTAGAACTGAGCGAGCTAAGAGACTGGACAGCCTCCCGCCGTATCTGTTCAGCGAGATGGAGAAGCTCGTTATTGAAAAAAGAAAACGCGGAGTCGATGTCATCTCTTTTGGAATTGGAGATCCAGACCTCCCTCCACCAGACTTCGTCCTGGACGCTCTGAGAGAAGAAGTTTCAAACCCAAAGAACCACAACTACTCGCTGAGTCAAGGAGAGCCGGAGTTCAGGGAAGCCGTCGCAAAATGGTATCACACACGCTACAATGTCGACATAGATCCGAGCAGAGAAGTCATTGGCTTGATTGGATCAAAAGAGGGAATAGCAAACCTTGCAAGAGCCTACGTCAACCCAGGTGACGAAGTCCTCGTTCCAGATCCAGCATATCCCGTTTACATGAATGGAGCCACGCTACTGTGTGATGGCAAACCAGTGGTAATGCCTCTGCTAGAGGAGAATGCCTTCAAACCCGACCTTGATCAGATTGCGAACGAAACGCCGAAGATTATGTTCTTGAACTACCCGAACAACCCTACCTCAGCAACTGTCGAGAAACCCTTCCTAGAAAAGATGGTTGACTTCGCCAGGGAGAAAGGAACCATAATTTGCTATGATAACGCGTACTCCGAGATCGCATTCGATGGCTTCCAAGCGCCGAGTCTCATGGAAATCGATGGCTCCAGGGATGTTGGCATAGAGATACACTCTTGCTCCAAGACTTTCAGCATGACGGGTGACAGAATAGGATTTGCAGTTGGTAACGAACAGGTGATAGCAGATTTTGGGAAGGTGAAGTCCCAGGTCGATTCAGGGCCTTCTCTCTATGTGCAGAAAGCTGCTGCAAGAGCACTGAGAAGCTACACAGACAGTGGACCACCCGACTATGTCAAGAAGAATGTCGCAATCTATCAAGAGCGACGAGATTTGTTAGTCAAGGAACTGAGGAGGCTAGGACTGCAGTGCATGACACCAAGAGCGACGTTCTACGTTTGGGCACATTGTGGAATGGATTCGATGGAGTTCGCAAAGAAGCTTCTGGACAAAGGAGTTGTTGTGACTCCGGGCATAGGGTTCGGGAGATATGGAGAAGGATATGCTAGATTCGCACTTACGATTCCAACCCACAGGATAGCTGAGGCCTGTGAGAGAATGGCCAGCATTCTGTGAGAGTGCTGACGCTTCAATCGGAGCAGCTCGCCTGGGACCCGGTGGCATATCTAGTTCTGCATTGCTTTGAGAACCATCATGGTATTGGTACGAGCGGTCCCTTCGAGCATCCTAGCCTTCTCAATACAAGCATCTAGTGCTGTAGTATCGCTTGCTGAGAGGAATGCAATCACGTCAAATTCACCAGTGACCTCGTAGACTCTCCTGACTCCCTTCATCTTCTTCAAAGCTGTGGAAATCTGTGAGGTGGGTACGGAGGGGCTGACTGATACCAACATGAGTGCTGCGGGCCCTTCTTCAGCAGTCTCTATCGTGAACTTGCGTATCTGACCATCTTGCACAAGTCTCTTTATTCTCCTTCGGATCGCACCCTCAGTCAATCTCAGCGACTTGGACATTTCAACATGCGAGGTCCTTGCGTCCTGCCTTAGAATATCAATAATCTTCCTATCAACCTCGTCCAAAAAGAACTCCACTTGCCGAATCTAGTCTTGGAATGAAGTAATAACATTGGCTCCAAGAATCAAGATCCAGTGGCTTCCCTTTTCCTGTGCGAAGCTGCGCCATCATCTTCGAGTCAGAGGGCCCGCTGAGCCAGATTCCCGCCGCTAGACATCGCTGAAGCTCATTAGGCTATTCAACCTGAGCCGCAAAGGCCTCTTACGGGCAGGGGCGACCGTGTTAATGTATCGTTCGATTTTCGACATATTCTATGCGGAATCATCATTTCCAAGCAACATTTATTAATGAATCATGAAGCCTATGGGGCTAAACCAAAAAGTGGAGACGAAGGAGGCTACAACAATCAGCATGGTTAGTTGCCCTGAATGTGGCGCAGAGATAAACGCGCCAAACGAGGTAATGCTAAAGGAGATCCTGAGCTGCCCCGATTGCGGGCTAGAGCTCGAAGTTTCAAAGATCGAAGGCCAGAATCTCGAACTGAAAAAAATCCTGATTGAAAAAGAAGATTGGGGAGAGTAGGTGACCGTACGGCTCGGGATGCTCTATGATCGCATTAGACCCGATGAGAGGATGATCATAGAGGCAGCCAAATCCAAGGGTGTGAACCTGAACGTCCACAACGTGGACGAAATAGTCTTCGACACCGCACAAGATCCTGAAACCGAATTTGAGAAAGTTGTTCTCCAGAGGTCAATGAGCTACTTCAAGAGTATACACGTAACCGCCCTGCTAGAGAACAACGGCGTAAAGGTTGTAAACTCATTCAACTCCGCAGTTGTCTGCGGAAACAAGCTCCTAACCTCCATAGCACTATCAAAAGCTGGAGTGCCCACGCCGAAAACCCTCGTAGCTTTCACCGTAGACTCAGCCATCAAGGCTCTCGAGAAAGTCGGTTACCCTGCAATCCTGAAACCAGTCGTAGGAAGCTGGGGAAGACTGATCGCTCCTTTGAAGGACTTGGAGTCCGCGAGAGCTATCCTGGAAACAAGAGAATTCATGTTCCCTCTTTACCAAGTCTTCTACATCCAGGAGATGATGCAAAACCTTCTGCGAGACATAAGATGCTTCGTAATAGGCGACCACGCCGTCGCGGCCATGTATCGATACCCTTCACCTGGTGAATGGCGAACCAACGTTGCCAGAGGAGGTCGAGCAGAAGCATGCAAGATAACTCCAGAACTCGAAGGGCTGTGCGTGAAGGCTGTGGAGGCGGTGGGAGGAGGAGCATTCGGAGTCGACGTGATGGAAACTCCCGGAGGGCTCGTCGTTCATGAAGTAAACTATACGACTGAGTTCAAAGCCCTCACAGAATCATCAGGCGTAGACGTACCCGGACTGATCTTAGACCACCTGATCGATTTGGCGAGGCATTAAATTGAAAGTCGGAGTAGTCGGCGGGTCAGGGTACATTGGCGGTGAGCTCATACGCATACTCCTAGGTCACCCTGACGTCGAACTTACGACGATAGTATCACGGCAACACGCGGGAAAGTACGTACACAAAGCACACCCAAACCTGAGAGGCTATACCACGCTCAAGTTCTCTCCACTGGATGTAGACTACATCGCAAGAACATGCGAGGTCGTATTCACAGCAACACCACACGGCGCGTCCAAAGATCTCATCCCGGAACTCTTGAAATCCAATCTAAAGGCTATAGACATGAGCGCTGATTTCCGTCTGAAGAATCCGCAGGACTACCCGCACTGGTATGGTTGGGAACACACCAACGCTCAACTTCTGGGTAGGGCCACCTACGGATTGCCGGAGCTGCACAGGGACGAAATTAGAAAAGCTGACCTAGTTGGCGTGCCAGGATGCATGGCAACATCAACCATCTTAGCCCTTGCACCTCCCGTGAAGGAGAACATCATCGAGAAGGAAAGAATAGTCGCTGACTTGAAGGTAGGATCCTCAGGATCAGGGTCGGAACCTTCGATCGCGTCACATCACGCTGAACGGTTCGGTGCCATGAGACCATACAAAACCATAGGCCATAGACACATCGCAGAAATTGAACAAGAACTGAACCAACTCACCAACCAGCCCGTGAAGATTTCATTCTCACCACACGCCGTCAACTCCGTCCGAGGAATACTAGCAACCATTCACGTGTTCCTGACCCAGAAAACGAGCGAACTCGACATCTGGAAGAGTTACCGCTCGTTCTACAAGAATGAACCATTCATCCGATTTGTCAAAGACAGCGAAGGGCTCTACAAACTGCCCGACCCCAAAGTGGTCGTGGGATCCAATTTCTGCGATATCGGTTTCGAACTGGACGACCACGTTAATCGACTAGTCATCTTCTCAGCCATCGACAATCTAGTCAAAGGAGCAGCCGGACAAGCCGTTCAATGCCTGAACATTATGTACGGCTTAGATGAGAAAACAGGACTGAAGACACCTCCACTTCACCCGGCGTGAAAAACCATGATCACAGTTGTGAAGGTAGGAGGCACCGTACTCGACGAAGGATTAACAGAATCCTTCATCGAGGATATCAAACGAAGCCTATCCCAAACCAAGATAGTACTAGTTCACGGCGGCGGAAACAAAGTCACACAGACCGCCTCAAAGATGGGAAAAGAACAGCAGTTTCTAGTTTCCCCTGAAGGTTTCAAGAGCCGCTACACTGACAAGGACACGATGGAAATCTTCACGATGGTGATGGCGGGGAAGATAAACAAACGAATCGTATCATCCTTCTTGGCACACGGAGTACAAGCTGTCGGCATAACTGGAATCGATGGAGCTTCTGTAAGAGCGAGCAGAAAAAAACAGATCATTGCAGTAAACGAAACCGGCAGAAAAAGACTGATTGATGACAGCTATACCGGCAAGATCGAGAGTGTAGACCCCAGGCTCATCAGCCTTCTGCTTGAGAATGGATACACTCCTGTTGTCGCGCCAATCGTCATCAGCGAAGAATTCGAGGAGCTGAACGTTGACGGAGACCGCATGGCAGCTCACATAGCGGGAAGCTTGAGAGCTGAGAGACTCGTCTTGCTAACCGATGTGGAAGGGCTCGTTCTGAATGGCAGCCTCGTTCCAAGACTGACGCTGCAAGAAGCAGAGTCAACTCTACCAGGGATAGGAAAAGGAATGATAACCAAGATTCACGCGGCAGTCAAAGCCGTCAAAATGGGTGTTGGCCAAGCCGTCGTGATGTCAGGATTACAGGAAGACCCCATCTCAAAATCGCTGAGCGGCAAAACGGGGACAGTGATTGTTCATGGATAGAGACCAAATCATCGCGACCGAACAGAAGATTATGGCGAACGTATACGCCAAACGCCCAGTCGTGATTGTGAAGGGAAGCGCAGACCTACTTTGGGACGAGGATGGAAAGGAGTACATCGATTGTGCGGGAAGCTATGGTTCATGCATAGTCGGATACTGCCACCCAAAAGTAGTTGAGGCGATAAGGAACCAGAGCGAGAAACTCACCTCATGCCATGGGTCCATGTACAACGACTCCAGATCGGAACTGCTGCAGAGAATCGCGAACATAGCTCCCAACGGTTTAGACAAAGTGTTTCTGTCGAATAGCGGCGCTGAAGCGATAGAGTGCGCCCTCAAACTCGCCAGAAAATACACTGGAAAGAAAGAGATCATCGCAATGATGGGTGCCTATCACGGAAAAACACTCGGCGCCCTATCAGTAACATGGGATAAGAAGTACAGAGACCCGTTCATGCCACTAGTTCCCCAGATGAAACATGTTCCTTTCGGCAACATCGAGAAGCTGAAAGAAAATATCGGCACGGATACTGCGGCCGTGATAACTGAACCGATCCAAGGGGAGAGCGGAGTCAGATTTCCCCCGAACGATTTTCTCAAACAGTTACGGGAACTCTGTAACGAGAAAGGAATTTTGTTAATCGTCGATGAGATCCAAACAGGATTTGGAAGAACAGGAAAATTCTTTGCCTTCCAGCATTCTGGAATAGTTCCGGATATCACCTGCTTAGCCAAAGGCGTGGCCGGCGGCATTCCAATAGGCCTGACACTTTCCAAGAATGAGATTATGTCAAGCCTGAAGGTGGGAGAGCACTCAACTACCTATGGGGGCAACCCCATTGCATGTGCCGCCGCAGCAGCAACGATTGGCGTTCTTGAGCAAGAGAATCTTGCCGAAAAGGCACGTGTCCAGGGAAAGTACCTTGCCTCGAAACTGAATCAGTTGAGGGAGAATCATCCGATCATAAGAGAGGTTAGAGGACTTGGCCTCATGATCGGTGTGGAGATGCGCTTTGATGTCCGAGAAGTTATTCTCGAATCACTGGAGAGAGGAGTGCTGATGCTAGATGCTGGTAGGAACGTGCTACGTTTCTTGCCGCCGCTTGTTATCACACGATCGCACATAGACCGGACCGCCGAGGTGTTGGATGAAATCATCGGAGAGAAAGAGAGTGAAAGATTACGCGGTAAGCCTTCTGAAGAACATGCTTGAGCTATACAGCCCGTCCGGTCAAGAAAGCGAGTTGTCCAATTTTCTCTTGGCCGAGACGAAGAAGCTTGGCTTTCATTCACGCAGAGACGATGTTGGAAACGTGATAGCCGAATCTGGCCACGGGTCACCCAGAGTCCTACTGTGCGGACACATGGACACGGTCCCAGGAAATCTGGAAACCAAGCTGGAGAGAACTAAGATCCGGGGAAGAGGCGCAGTTGACGCTAAATCGCCTCTTGCGGCCATGATCGTGGCAGCCTCAAAACTGAAGGACAAATTCCCCGGCAGGATCTTGCTGCTGGGAGTTGTGAGTGAAGAGAGCCACAGCACGGGCATAAAAAATTTCATCAAATCAGATTCACTTGATCTGGACTACGCTGTATTTGGAGAACCCAGCAACACCGAGAATATCGTAATTGGATACAAGGGCTTCATTCGTCTCACGCTAAAATGCGTTACAAAGGCAGGGCATTCAGCGGCCCCGTGGACGTCAGATAACGCCATCGAGAAGGGGATGGAACTCTGGAACCTACTGAAGAAGGGATTCGCGGATTTCAGCAACAGCGAATCTCGCTTCCACTCAGTAACAGGCAGCCTGACCAGTATTGGAGGCGGAACTTCAGTTAACGTGATTCCGTCTGAATGCACGCTCACGCTAGACGTACGTATCCCGCCAGAACTGAAGCCTGCCGACGTACTGAACAATGTGAAGGGAACCATCAAAGCCTATAGGAAAAACAACTCAGGCGTCTCAGTCGAATTGAAAATGGTGGATCATATTGGCGCGTGTCTGATGAATGCCGACTCGACGCTTGCACAGTCATTCTCTTGGGCCATAAGAAAGGTCAGAAGTAAGAATCCAGTCTTTCTGAAGAAGACTGGGACTTCAGACATGAATCTTCTTGCGGCGAAGATACGGATTCCAATGATTGCTTATGGGCCAGGAGATTCTAGACTTGATCATACAGACGAAGAGGAAGTCACCATCGAGGACTATCTATCCGCCATCTCAGTGTACGAGCAAGCGTTGGAGAGACTTGCTGTACTACATAATGAGAAAGGCAACCGAGCAGCCCGCTGATCGACCAGAAACTTCCCAGTTTTCGATTTGCAACTCTCTTCAATCGTGGGGGCTTGCCTAATTGCGCCTCTGCTCGGCGCTCATGTACTGACTGAAGGCGGCGAGGCCCAGAAGCGTGGACGCCTGGCGTCGCTCCCCAAATCTTCGCTCGGAAAGGACCAATCTGATCTGTAAGGAACCTCAGAGCCGAAACATACACCGCTCAGTCTTCAATGAGATGAGTTATGTCCTACGACTTTGCATCGTGTGAGGGTCGAAGACACTATTTGCAGTGGTCAAGTGACTATAGCGCTACGTCCACCTGTTCGGCCCCGATATACATGTACTCTTGCACCTATTCCTCCTTCTCTAACTTGCACCTACTCCTCCTCTACCCTTCCAGGCCAATTCTAGGCTGAACTCGGACTACCGAAACGCGTGCTACCACAGGTAGTGCATCGGCAGGAGGAACAGGCACTACTGGTATCAGTACCTGTAGGACCAGATGTGCAACTGGATTCGCTACTATCCTAAACAATAGACGCCTAGAAATCTGGAACAATAGGTGGCAGACATGGTGGGCCGGGAGGGATTTGAACCCTCGATCTCTGCCGTTCTCACCGTTCACGTGTGGGTGTGAGGGCAGCGTCACTTAACCGAGCTGGACTACCGGCCCATGCGTGGGGTTTCTCTTGCTGATCTATGCTTTAGAAGTTTGTGAGTTTGCTCTGCGAAAGCACTTGTCGTAGATTCTGGAAGTCGATCATGATTATTTGGCGGAGGCTGTTGTCATAAAGCGCCGCCGCGGGATGGTACAGAGGCGCTATCCTCATGCTCCCTGCCAGAAACAGTCGCCCATGCACGTGCCCGATTGTGTCCTCTTCTAACCCGAATCGCTTGAAGATCTGGGACCTTGCTGTGTCGCCGAGCGTGCAAATGACCTCTGGCTTGAGAAGTTCGATCTGCTTGTCCAAGTAGGGTTTGCAGGCGTCTATCTCATCCGTGGCGGGTTTTCGATCTTTAACCCAGTTTCGGGCTTTCTCGGTGGGGCGACATTTGACGATATTTGTGACGAATATTTGTTCTCGCTGGAGACCGATCGATCTGAGGCATTCGTCTAGGAATTTGCCTGCTCTTCCGATGAAAGGGCGACCTTCAAGATCTTCCTGCCGGCCTGGTCCCTCGCCGATCAAAATGACCTTCGCGTTCGCAGGTCCCTCTCCAGGAACCGGCTTATGCCGAGTCTGCGAGAGCCGACAAAGCGTGCAAACCGAGATCTTCTCGTGAAGGTCTCGAATGCTCGATTCTACGCTATCGCTCGTCGGCGAATCCTCCAATTGACACAGCCTGAGAGAACTTCGCAGAAGATATATCTGAGCCCTTGGCAGTAAGGTCGAAGCCTCAAGGCGATTCAGCATTGCCGATAACAGACGTAGCCAAGAAACAACTTGCGCAGGAGCGTAGACTACACTATAAGGTGTGTCGCAACTGCGGAGCAAGAAACGCGAAGGCGGCGACAGGTTGCCGTAAGTGTAAGGGTCACAACCTTCGCTGGAAGAAACGTGAGCTCGGAGCCAAGTAGCTCCAACGCTCATGATCGGGTTGTTGCTACATTCCAGATATCCAAGCGGCTCTACGGGATGCCAAGTTGGGCTTTGGCTTCTGGGCTCATCTTATCAGGACTCCACGGGGGATCCCAGACAACCTCGACACTTGCTTCCTTTACTCCGCTTACGCTTTGGATTTTTTCTCTGACCGCTTTTGAGATGTACGAGTGCATTGGACAGCCCGGCGCAGTGAGCGTCATTTTCACATGCACCTTATCTCCGTCCACGTTAACATCGTAGATTAGGCCTAGATCCCAGACGTTGACGGGAATCTCGGGGTCGTAGCATTCCTTCAGCGCTTTCACAATATCTTCCATAGTGACCAAACAAGTCACCTCCCTGACTCCTCCGTCGACTTACCAGTGCCTTTCAGCTCCTGAGCCGCTTTGAGCTGTCTCATCTTCTCAATCACCCTCTGAGCTATCGCCGCGAACTCTGGACTCTTGAAATCTTCAATCTTCCCTTCGTCGCAGAGTTGCGATATCATCGGATTTACTGGTATCGAGCCGAGAAACTCTATGCTGGCGGCTTTGGAAGCTTCTTGGCCTTTCGATCTTCCGAATAGATCGATTCTCTTTCCGCAATCTGGACAAGTCGCGAAACTCATATTCTCAACAAGGCCCAAGATGGGAATCTGCATTGTCTTAGCCAAGTTGATTGCCTTGCCAACAATCATGACAGCCAGCTCTTGTGGCGAGGAGATTATCAGCGCCGCGTCAAGTGGAAGAGACTGAAAAACCGAGAGTGGAGCATCAGATGTCCCCGGAGGCAAATCCACAAGCAGAAAGTCAACATTTCCCCATTCGAAGTCACTGTAGAATTGGCGAATAGCGCTGTTGATCAACGGGCCGCGCCAAATCAAAGCTGTATCATCGCGTTCCATGAGAAAACCCATTGAAGCCAACTTGATGCCCGTTCCACTTGTCGGTGGAGCTGGGGTGGCCGATGTCCAGATCGGTCGGTCCTTTACTCCAAAAATCTTCGCAATACTAGCTCCAGTCAAATCCGCGTCAAGAATGCCGACCGAGAAACCGTGCCTACGAAGCTCAACAGCCAGCAAGCCTGTCACCAAGGATTTCCCAACCCCCCCCTTCCCTGAAGTGACTGCTATGATCTGCCCGAACTTTCGCTTTGGAAGCTTGTCGATTCCCATGAATTTAGAATTCGATGGCTGCTGAGAATTGGTCCGCTCCACGGGAGGGCGATTTGCCATCGCCTGTGGGAGCTTGCCTCTTTCTTGGTCTGTCATTGAGGATAATTGTACATCAACCCCTGCAACGCCCTCTATCTTTGAGACAGCCTTCATCACATCATCCCTAATCGTCGTCCTGGCTGGGCAGTTGGGAGCTGTCAGCGCAATCTGAATGCCCACCGTGTTTCCTCGCACTTCAACCGCTCGAACCATGCCCAAATTCACAATACTGGCACCGATTTCCGGGTCGTTCACTGTTTTGAGGACTTGCATGATGTTCTCTTTAGTGACCATTGCAGGAGAACCTGCCGCGCATAACCTACGTCATGTATATACACTTTCCGCGATACACTTCCCCACTCTCAATGAATATTCTCAGTAGTCTTTGCCGACCACTCGATCGAATAATGGCCGCCCAGAAACGTCAGCAGGGCGCTATCATTTTGTCACTTAACGTGCCTGC
>CAYGWT010000294.1:0-4013 GCA_964353625.1 uncultured Candidatus Bathyarchaeia archaeon
CAAGCATACCGGATAGAGAGCCACCTAGCGCAAAGGATAGAATGTAACCGAGTATTGTGCCTCCGATTCCGCCAAGGATGCCGCTTATAGTGGCTTCCGCGAGAAACATTCCCATAATTTGCTTAGACTTGAATCCTAAAGCTTTCATAATGCCTATTTCTCTTGTTCTCTCCATGACCGATACGAACATGGTGTTGGTTATTCCAACTGCGGCAACGAATAGTGATACGCCGCCTATTGCTCCTAGAAACACGGTTAGTTGTGACGTGATCGAAGTGATACTGGATACCATAGAGCCAGCGTTCATTACCCGAACCTGCGTACCGTAGTAGGTCTCTATCGCTGTCTGGACTGTTGCAACATCCCCCGCAGTATTGGTTATGACGTATAATCCGCTGAAGTATTGTGTATTGAGGAGAAGTTGGGCGGACTGTAGAGAGATGAAGACCGTATCATCAATATTCGAGAACATCACGCTCCCATACGCTGAGAAAATCCCTCTCACCAGAAAGGTGAGACTACCCTTCGATGAACCTCCGAGGGTAATTGATAACATTTGGTTGAGGGTCAGTTGGTCGTTTGATCCTGTGGGATACGCAATCGAGTAGCCTACAGCGGCGGCGCTTGGATCGTAAGAATCGGGCAGAATGCCGCTGTAGAGGCTCAACCCTTGATACATTTTGGGTAAGGTGGTCGTGTCAACCCCTATGAGTGATCCCGATATTGAATTACTCCCATATGAGATCGTGACCCGTTGACTGTAGTATGGGAAGACGTTTGAGACACCTTGAAATGATTTTATCGTATCCACATCCTGCTGAGCGAGTCGATAGCTTTGCGTACCGCCGCCACCGCCTGCGTCGCCGCCCGCGAAGAATTGCCCAGCCGAGCTGACAGTAAGGGTATTGGCTCCAATCTTGCCAACTTGAGCTTGGATACCCGTGCTTAGACCACTTGAGCTGGCGATGAGAGCTAGAATGACTGCTGAGCCAATCATGATTCCAATAATCGTGAGAAAACTTCGCATTTTCCTGTCACGAAGCGCTTTGAACGCAAGTTTGAATACGTCAGCTACCTGCGTTTGCGTCACAATCCTGCGTAGGAATCGATTCGTTGAAGGTACTGTTCCTTCTCGATCAAACCATCTTTGAATGTTATCACGCGATGTGTCATGTTGGCAACGTCTGGGTTGTGAGTCACTAGAATGAACGTGGTACCCAGCGTCTTGTTGACCTGAACAATGTAGTTTAGGATCTCCTGAGTAGTCTTGGAGTCGACGTTTCCCGTTGGTTCGTCACCAAGAACAAGAGCAGGTTGACTGACCAGCGCTCTAGCGATGGCTACACGTTGCTGCTCCCCGCCGCTAAGCTCGGTCGGGCGCTTGTTCGCTTTCTGCGCCAGCCCAACTGCGCTTAGCATTTTCTGTGATCTACTTTTGCGTATCTTCTCTGGGACTCCTCTTGCGATGAGGGGCATCTCAACATTCTCAATTGAGGTGAGCCTTTGAATCAGATTGAAGGATTGGTAAACGAATCCTATCCTCAGATTTCGAAGAAGAGCGAGCTTGTCCTCGTCTAGCTTCTTCAAGTCAATGCCGTCGATTATCACGCGTCCTGAAGTGGGCGGATCAAGGGCGCCAATCAGATTAAGAAAGGTGGATTTCCCGCTACCCGAAGGCCCAACAACTGATACGAGCTCGCCTTTAGGTATCTTGAGACTCACGCCCTTAAGCGCTGGATAGCTAACGTGGCCCACACGATAAACCTTGGTGACATCAACAGTCTGAACCGCTAGGCGGGCGTGCGATGGCAATGCTCTATCGCCTGCCGTCTAAGATCCCAGTCTGGAGGTACGGATGCTTTCTGAGACCGCCGTAGATAGTTCAAATGGCATAGGTAGGGTTTGCGAACCGAAGAACAGTCCAAAGAGAAGACGTAGGATCTCGAGAATCGTTCCCATGAGTCCGCTCGCTCCCTGTTGGGGCGTTATCGTTGGTCGCTCGACGGGTTTTCTTATTTGAATTCGAGGTGTTTGTTGAACGCTGTACGGTGAGGCTGGCATGTTCGTGTCGATCGCGGTCACCTTCAGGACGAGCGAATAGTTTCCTTCGGCTAGGTTCTTCCTGTAGTTGATTAAGAGGCTGAAGGGTCTAGGTATGTTCGGGTCAATCTCTCCTAAGAACAGGCTGGAGGCGCTGGTTGGAGCTAGCGCATCTGACTTGACTGATACATTCACGTTATAGGCGGCTAGGTTGCCGCTGTTGAGAAGGTTTCCGGAGATTGTTGCGTTACCGCCAGGCACTGCGGCAGATGACGTCACCTGCACGCCGTACAGCACCAAGTTGATCCAACCAATAACTCCAAGGCCGATTTCGTGGGTCTCCTGAGTGTACGATATGTCACCAAGCTCTCGATAGTTCACGGTAATTGTGCCCAGATATGAGCTACCGATCGCTGAAATGGGCGCATAGACTTGAAAATTGATAGTGACAGACTGCTTCAACGCAATTGATTCATAGCGCCAGTGATTATTCCCGAACATTTGCAGCGGAGTAGGCAGCGACACAGCAATGTCCACATCATAAATGGCAGAGGACGGATAGACGCTTCCGGAGAAGTAACTGTTCGTGACTGTCACTGTAACATTATTGTTGAAACCTGCGGTCAACGTCTGACCCGTCACAGTTACAGCCAATTGCGTAACACTCTGACCTTCAGCAATACCAACCGGCATAAACAGCAGTAACGCAACGAAAGCGAAAATCGCTCGTTTTCTGAACTTGGCAACGTTCATTTTTGTCTTCTCCTTCCTAGCACGCCGAGTGTCGGATGTGTCAGGACGCCTAATGCTACGCCCGCAGACAGGTCCGGCAGCGTCGGAAAGGCCAAACGCATGGAGCTACATTTTGCTCTTTCTCAGAATTCGTCCAGAATCTCTTCGAGAAGATAAGGCAGGATTCCGTTCGATCCTCAACAACAGAAAATGAGGTGAAGAATTGGGTAGAATTCTGAGAAACCGATTTATCTACTAGCCGTAGAGGTTGGCCGAGCAGCGGAGATTCCATGCCTCAGATTCCAATCGTACTCCCCATGATCGTCCTTGGTTTGGTGGTCGGGTCGATAATCAAATCCAAGATTCCAAGAATCTCAAAGAAGAAGCTGGCCTCCGCGAGCCTAGGGTCAGGCCTTCTGAACTCTATCCACGCATACTTGCTCTACTCGCTGGCGCCCGTTCAGACTACTCCTCGCGGTACAGTAGTTCCGACGACCGGGACATTTCCTTTGACAACAACCGGTGCGTTCCCTTTGGGAGGGCTCGCCTCAACATCAGAAGCCTCATTCGTTGCCGCATCGTTTCTCGCTGCTTTCTTTGTAGTTTTTCTCGTTCTTGGAGTTGCGGCACTGTATGCTCGAGTAGGCAAAGGTGAGGACTTCCAGGAGACCGCTGAGGCGACTTCTGAGACTTCTGAAGAAGAAGCGACGCTTATGTCGAGTTAGATCGATCTCATGTGGATTCTGATTGTTCAAGATTTTTCAGCGGATTGAAGATGAGTTATTCTAAGCGACTATTGCTTATGGTATTGTTGCTGATCATTACAGTCGGCTGCATCGCTGGAGCTGTTTCAGCAAATCCGGGAGGTCAGGCTAAGGTGCAGATGTCTCCTGGAGCGTATGCTCACGAATTAGGGGCGTCCGATAGTATAGTGAAGCTGGATTATCCGAATGGGGCGATACTGCAGAATGCGACAGGCGATATATCTCTGAATGTTACGTTGAGTAAGGTTGTGTCTTCGATTGTGATTTATGTGCCGCCTGAGTTTGGTTTTCAGCACTCAGGCACTGTGAGCGTGTGGACGAGTATAACGAATGATTATAGTCGCATATCGATTGGGCGGCAGGGTTCAAGGGATGCCATCGCGCCTGGCTGGTGGAGGATAGTTGTTGCAAACTCCACTATCCCAGTAGGCAGCCACGTCATTAGACTGTTTGATGTTGAAGCTCCTAGCGTCTGTG
>CAYGWT010000295.1:0-3097 GCA_964353625.1 uncultured Candidatus Bathyarchaeia archaeon
GAAGCAGCTCAAGTCGTGGGAGGTCTCGGGATGGCGCCATCAGGCAACATAGGAGAGAAATTCGCGATATTCGAACCCGTGCACGGTTCAGCCCCGGACATAGCTGGCAAGAAGATCGCAAACCCAACCTCCATGCTGCTATCCGCAAGCATGATGCTTGACTGGCTAGGTGAGAAGTTTGGCGATTCTGGTTACAGGGCGGCTGCTCATTCGCTCGAAGTTGCCACAATGAAAGCTCTTACTGAACGAATCACCACTCCAGATTTGGGCGGCAACTGCACGACGCAACAAGTTGCAGCTGCAGTCGCAGAGAGAATAGCCCTGGAAGCGATAAAATGAATTCCGCGCCCGAGAAGTATGTTCGGATATTCGACACTACCCTACGAGACGGAGAACAGACCCCTGGCGTATCACTGACCCCTGAAGAGAAACTCGTGATCGCCAAACAACTTTCACGTCTCGGCGTCGACGCGATCGAAGCCGGTTTCCCAATCTCGTCCGAGGGCGAGGCGGCAGGGGTAAAACTTGTCGCCAAAGATGGTCTGTCTGCGGAAATCTACGCTCTTGCACGCGCGAACCCACAGGACATCGACGCCGCTCTACAGTGCGATGTCGGTTGTGTTCACGTCTTCATCGCAACATCTGATCTGCATCTGGAGCGCAAGCTCAAACTCACTCGTCAGCAGGTCATTGAAAAGGCAGTGCACGCAGTCTCCTACGCAAAGGATCATGGATTGACAGTTGAGTTCTCAGCTGAGGATGCCACTCGATCAGATCCCGAATACCTGGGACAAGTATTCAGGTCCGTCTGCAAGGCAGGCGTGGATCGCATAAACATACCCGACACAGTAGGTGCGACATCACCCGAGAAGATGCGGCGCATCGTTGACTTGGTGAAACAACAGGTCGACAAGCCGATCAGCGTCCACTGCCACGACGATTTCGGGTTAGCAGTCGCAAACAGCCTAGCAGGAATCGCGGCAGGAGCCGCTCAAGCACACGTCACCGTGAACGGCATTGGCGAAAGAGCTGGAAACGCCTCACTTGAGGAACTCGTAATGGCTCTGCACCAACTTGCCGACATGAAGACTCGCATCGACACCTCTCTCCTCTATGAGACCTCAAGAATGGTCGCCAAGATAATGGGCGTAATTGTTCAACCAAACAAAGCAATTGTGGGAGACAACGCATTTGGTCATGAGTCAGGAATCCACACCCACGGAATAGGCTCAGAAGCATCCACTTACGAACCATTCGATCCAGCGATCGTGGGAAGAAAAAGATGGTTCCAAGCCGGAAAACACGCTGGCGCACATGGAATAGCCACGCAGCTTGCTGAGATGGGCTTTTCCCCCAACCCTGAAGAACTTTCCCAGATCGTAACCAAAGTCAAAGACCTAGCCGACAAAGGAAAAACCGTCACTGACACAGACCTATCCGCAATCGCTGAGACAGTAATCAGTACTCTCACGCCTGGAACCAACCCGGTCTCGCTGGACGATTTTGCCGTAATGACCGGAATCGGCGTTGTCCCAACGGCCTCTGTACGCATCAGGATTAACGGAATAGAATACATCGCGTCTGAGACGGGCGTTGGCCCGATCGACAGCGCAATGAAGGCGATACAGAAACTCACTGACCCGCTTGTTCATGTGCGATTGAAAGAGTTTAGACTCGACGCCATCACCGGCGGCTCCGACGCACTAGCTGAAGCCCTTGTGAAAGTTGAGGACGATGATGGAATCACAGTTTCGGCACGAACAACAGGTGAAGACGTCGTTCGTGCGAGCGTGGAAGCGATGATTCTAGGAATTAACAAGCTCCTCCAAAAGAAACACCTTAGCACAAAGAGCCCTCCCGAAAAGTAGGCGCATATGACGTGAGATCGGACGCCATCAAGCAAGGTCCTGAGAGAGCACCGCACCGGAGCCTCCTAAGAGCATGCGGCGTCAAAGAGGAAGATTTCTCAAAACCCTTCATTGGAATAGCGAACTCGCAAGCAGACATCGTCCCCGGCCATGTTCATCTGCACGAGTTCGGCGCAATCGTTAAGTCAGCAATTCGAGAAGCAGGCGGAGTCCCATTCGAATTCAACACCATCGCAGTCGACGACGGAATCGCCATGGGCCATCCAGGAATGAGATACTCGCTTCCAAGTCGAGAATTGATTGCCGACTCCGTTGAAACGATGCTCCAAGCTCACCAACTCGACGGAGTCGTATGCATTCCAAACTGCGACAAAATCGTGCCTGGAATGATCATGGGCGTCCTCCGCGTCAATATTCCAACAATCTTTGTTAGCGGCGGACCAATGGAAACCGGTCGAACAAGCGAAAATGTGTGCATCGATCTAGCCTCGGTATACGAAGGCGTAGGACGATTTCAGGCAGGATTCATCACAAAGAAGCAGCTCAACGAACTTGAAGAAAGAGCATGTCCTTCATGCGGATGTTGCGCAGGACTATTCACCGCGAACTCGATGAACTGTCTCTGTGAAGCAATTGGATTAGCCCTCCCAGGAAACGGAACAATTCTTGCGAATTCTCCTGAACGGATTGAACTACTCAAACGAGCAGGCCGCCAAATCATGTCACTCGTCGCGGCTGACCTGAAACCCAGAGATATCATAACTGCAGACGCCATCGATAATGCGTTCGCTCTTGACATGGCGATGGGGGGCTCCACAAACACTATCCTTCACACTCTAGCGATCGCCAATGAAGCACAGGTCAACTATCCACTCCGGCGAATAGAAGAAGTTGCTGAACGAACGCCCCAAATATGCAAGTTGAGCCCAGCATCGGAGTACAGAATGCAGGATCTGCAACAGGCAGGAGGCGTCAGCGCAATTCTCAGAGAACTTAGCAAGAAAAACGGAACCCTTCATCTAGAGCAGATGACAGTCACTATGAGGACGCTTGGTGACAACATCTCTGACGCGAAAGCAGCCGACCTACACGTGATCAAATCAATCTCAAACCCTTACAGCCATCACGGAGGAACTGCGATACTCTATGGTTCTCTTGCTCCAAAAGGTGCAGTCTGCAAGACGGGCGCGGTTGACCCTGCAATGATCAAGCACAAAGGTCCCGCTCGG
>CAYGWT010000296.1:0-2126 GCA_964353625.1 uncultured Candidatus Bathyarchaeia archaeon
CTCCAGAAGCAGGAGTTCATTCACACCCCCGGAGGGTCGTGGGTGAAATTCAACAGCTTCGATCCTTCAGCTTCCAACTATAGCGAGTCTCTTCGCAAGAGTTTTGTCCGCGCCCGGAGGTACATCGGCTCGACGCAGGTCGCCGAAGTCCCGAAGAACTGATTCAGAACTCTCTCCACCGGCCCGGGCTGGTGTCGTGTCTCAGAAGAACCTCGCATAAGTCGACTGCATGATGCAGTGATCCACGCACACATCAACTCAAGCATTCACGAAAAGAGCACACACCCCTCAATTCCCCTCTCTCTGCCCACGTCCCTGCACACGAGAGGGGACGTTTAGTTCTTGGGTTGTTCCTCGTCTGCAGTTTCAATTTGCGTCATTCCTTCAGTCTCTACCCAGTGAGCAAGATCATCCACGACACTCTCAAGATTCTGCTTCACTTCCTCATCGGAGAACCTAAGAAACCGGACTCCGAATTTCTCAATATCACGCTGCCTCTGGCTGTCTCTCTCGAGCTTCCCCTCGTGAGAATCTCCGTCGATTTCAATTGCCAAAAGTAGCTTCGGGCAAAAGAAATCGACGATAAATTCGTCGATCGGTTTCTGGCGATGGAAGTCAAATCCGCACACTTGTTTGTTCTTCAGCTTGTTCCAAAGAAGAACCTCGGCAAGAGTCATGTTGTTGCGCAGCATCCGGGCGATCTGCTTGAGCCTGGGGTTGTAAGGCAAGAATTTACGTTGCACTTTCTTGTTTCCAATCGCAGCTTGAAAAGTCCCCTCTGTGTGTCGGATTGTGTGCTGTACAGACTGGGGACATCGGTAACAGACGTTCGGGGACATAGGTAACAGATAAATAATCAAGATTCAATATTGGTGTACAGGTTGATCTGATAGATTTTGAATTTGGAGAAAAAGACATCAAAGATCCCATCGATTTCTGTAGGTCGTAGAGCAACGCGATGGTGATGGAACGCCTTACCAATGATGATGGTATGACCGCGAAAGGAGATCTCACCCTTACCCTGGACCTTACGGACTTCGTCATGCGGATCATACTCGATGACCGACAAGCATTCCGGGTAGATGCGATCACTCTGGTGGTAGTGTTGTGATGGAACGTCCATCTGGAGCGACTCGTGCGGTCGCTCGGTGTTGTAGATAGTCCGCCAACGATCGAAGTGTTGCTGGCATTCGGCGATTGACCTGTTGATACATTGACCGAGCACTTCGGTCTTGAGCGTTCGATGAAACCGTTCATCTTTGCCAAGGGTCTGGGGATGGAGAACGCGAATGTGCGCAACTCGGATGCCAAGCAGCATACACCAGACAGCAAGTGATGAGTAGGCATCGTTGCCATAGCATCCCCACGGAGGGCCATTGTCGGCTAAGATCCGGTGCGGAAGACCAAATTGGCGAAAGAAAGTCGTGAGCTGCTGCTGCACAGTATCACGTGTCTCGTTAACACAAGCGGTCAGTCCGATGTTGTAGCGTGAGTGATCATCGAGCACGGTCAACGGGTGGCAGCGACCAGAGAGTACTGGGAAATGTCCTTTGAAATCCATTTGCCACAACGCATTGGGCTCCGAAGCCTCGAACCGTTGCCAGGGTTGATGTTTGATCGCTTCTTGTGGGCTCATGCGTCCATGACGTCGCAGGATCGACGTAATCGTGCTCGCACTCGGTAGATCTTTTTGACCAAGGGTTTGTAGTCGAAGGCGCAATTTCCGGGCACCCCACGCAGGGTGTGCATCACGGAGTTGCAGGACAGCTTCCTCCGTCGCCCTTGGTGTTTTCCAAGGACAGCTCTGCGGTCGACGCGATTGATCACCCAAGGCCTCTGCTCCGTCCGTCTCAAACCGGTGGAGCCACTTGTAGCCCGTTTTGCGACTGATGCCAAACCGATCACACGCTGTCTGCATCGTCACGGCATTATTGTGAATGAGATCAATAAGCTCTTTACGTAACGACATTGTGGTAGCAGCTTTCCAAGGCATGAGCATCCTCCGTAATGTTCATCTCATGCCTCAATGTAACTGTTACCCATGTCTCCGAACAGGTGTAACCCATGTCCCCAGTCTGTACAACGCACAAGCCTTTGCACAGAGGGGACTATCAGTTCTTGTGAAA
>CAYGWT010000297.1:0-1866 GCA_964353625.1 uncultured Candidatus Bathyarchaeia archaeon
TGCCCGGTAACGTATTCGCCGTTGTACTGGCTCAGCTCTTCGTAGCATCACCTTTCATTCTAAGGTCAGCGAAAACAGCGTTCGAGAATGTTCCGAGAAAGCTGGTGGACAACGCCAGAATACTCACCCCTTCAGGAGTCAGAGTCTTCCTAACGGTCACTCTCCCCCTTTCCATGTACGGAGTCATGACTGGACTAGTGATGACTTGGGCGAGATCAATGGGCGAGTTTGGGGCAACTCTCATGTTCGCAGGAAACCTGCCCGGCGTTACTCAGACTATGCCGCTTGCGATATACATGCTAATGGCCCAGGATCCCTTTGCGTCGAATCTGCTCTCAGTCATCCTGGTTGTCATCTCATTCTCTGTCCTTGCGCTCTTCAAGATATTCGATCGAAAAAGGTACGGTGTGAGATTATGATTCGCCTCGACTTGATCAAGAAACGTTTCGGAGAAAGAGAAGTTCTGAAAGGAGTCACATTACAGGTTGAGAAAGGTGAACTTCTTTCTCTCGTCGGTCCAAGCGGCTGCGGAAAGACAACAACCCTCAACATTGTAGCCGGGCTCTGCCGGCCAGACGATGGATCAGTATTGATCAACCAAGTTCTCGTTGAAGGAAGATCCGGGAAGAAACGAGTCCACGTTAAGCCGGCAGACCGCAGGATAGGATATGTCTTTCAAGATTACGGACTCTTCCCCAACATGAAGGTATACGACAACGTCTCATATGGACTCAAGGGCAGGCATCTGCCGGAGGACGAAGTCAAGAAACGAACTCTCTCATTGCTTGAGTTTGTGGGGCTTTCTGATCATTCTGAACATTACCCGCATGAACTCAGCGGAGGGCAGAAACAACGAATAGCCTTAGCTAGGGCTCTCGCAACAGACCCTGAGGTTCTCCTTCTCGACGAGCCCTTGGCTGCGCTGGATAGCAGAAGAAGAGCGAGTCTACGGACGGATTTCAAGAACATTCTAAGGACTCTTCGAGTCACCTCGATCTATGTTACTCACGACTTGGCTGAGGCATGTACGGTTTCTGATAGGATAGCAGTCATGGGATCCGGTAGGATTGAGCAGGTGGGTCACCTTGATGATATTCTCGAGAAGCCAAATTCGAGCTATGTCGCCGAGTTTCTCGGTTTGAATGTCTACAGCGGGAAGGTTGCCGGCATCTCAGAATGCCATGCAGAGATCGCAATCAACGGGACCATGATCTCAGCTGGTTCAGTTCCGAACCTGCAAGAAGGGCCTGTGTTGGTCACGCTAAGGCCAGAAGACGTGATCTTGTCATCTGAACCAACTAGCGACAATCCGAAGTGGTGTAAGTGCAAATACAATAGCCTCGTGGGAACGATAGTTGAGATCATTCGAATGAAATCCAACGCCAAAGTGACTATGGACGTGGGCTTCCTAATTGAGTCCGAGCTGACGTTGAGTTCATTTGAGGAATTGAGCTTAGAGGCTGGGAGAAAAGTGCATGTGCATTTCAAAGCGGACTCAGTGGGCATCTCCCAAGGTGTGAATCAATGTTGACCAAACTTCAGCGTTACCGCAGTGCTCTTTCGATAGGTGGAGTAGCTACGCGGATGCAATGTACACATGCCAGCCGATGCTATCTCACAGCGATATTCCCACCAGAAAGCAGCCAGATATCGGACACTCTGGAGGGTTAGAGAGTGGACGGACCTCAAGCCATCGATGAGGAACGCACTATCTACGACAGATACCACCGTCCAATAGTCTGCCCAAGGATATCCGTCACAAGCGAGTGCAGTCTGCGATGCTTCTATTGTCACAAGGAAAACCAGGAACCGCAGAAGAGACAACTGACAATTGAAGAGATCGGACTAATCTGCAGAGCCGCCAGC
>CAYGWT010000298.1:0-2091 GCA_964353625.1 uncultured Candidatus Bathyarchaeia archaeon
TTCATGGATGTGTGTTCGCTTGCTCCGTTGTGCCCGCGACGCTGCCCTCGCTCGACCCTCGGTCCATAATGCTCACTCCGTTCGCTTAGAAGACAAAGAGATGGATTTTACACCTGTACGTCAGAACGACTTTGGCGGCAAAAAGGGGGTCTGTCGCTTGGCGTCTTCCTCTTGATGAGCCTCATTGGAGTGTTCAACACTCGTTTGTCACATTGGGGACAGAAATATCCCTCACGCAAGACTTCGCCAGGGCGCAAGCCTATGATGTGGCCGCATCTTGGGCAACAAAGGTATGGCATCTCAAGTTCCTCTTTGCTCGGTAACCATGTTCGATGGTCACACTGACCAGTCCAGAGAACCCATTTCTGTTCTGACCGTTGACGTTTTTCCGGACGCCAGAGAACTTCGTCTTGGCTTCTCTAAGTAGACAACGTCACGGACACAAATAGGACGGGACCATTTCCACGGCTTGTGTGGCTTCCCGAAGGGCAAAAGAGCCTAGTTCCCCACATCTACATTTTTATCGAGGCGGGTTCGGGTCAAAGTTCTGAGCGGTCGCCCAGAAGTGTTATGTAGAATTCGATCTGGTGACATGTGTCGGTTCAAGATTGGTGGAGCATCTGTCCGCCTTCGCGTTTGCATCTCTCAGTTACTCGCAGCAGCTCATCTTGGTACTCTCCGTGCTGATCTCTGGATTGCTTGGAATCTACTCAATCCACGCTTGGATGCTCACACTGTTGGCGTTTCGAAGGAGAACACCGCTAGCCCCATCGCGTCCAAGCGCCTGGCCTTCAGTCTCAGTACATTTGCCCGTCTACAACGAGAGGCAGGTCATATCGCGACTAATTGATTCAGTCCTTGCATTCGACTATCCCCGCAACAAGCTTGAGATCATTGTTGTTGACGATTCAAATGATGACACTACAGAAGTTGTTCGATCCCATCAGAAGAGGTATCCGGAGCTCGTGACCGCAATCCACCGGGATAAGCCTGATGGGTTCAAGGCAGGCGCACTCCAAGCTGCTCTGGAGAGAAGCAAGAGCGAGCTATTCGTGCTCTTCGACGCTGATCACATTCCCCAACCTGATTTCCTTCAAAGGATGGTTCCGTACCTATGCTCGAACGGAGCGATAGCATTTGCACAGGCGCGTCAGAGCTACCTACAAGATGTAGATTCATGGATAGCGCGTGCACTCGGTCTTGGAATCGATGCATACGCTTTCGTTGACCAAGAAGCACGATTCTCTCATGATCTTCTCACACACTTCAGCGGTAGCGGTGGTGTGTTCAGAACCAAGGCGGTGATTGATGTTGGAGGATGGAGCTCGCAAACGCTTGCCGAAGATCTTGATCTGTCAATACGTCTGCGTCTAAGTGATTGGCGCTGGGTATACGACAAATCTGTTGAATATCCTGGAGAGCTTCCAGCCTCATTCGCGATACTCCGTCGACAACAGTTCAGGTGGGCCAGCGGTTTCGCGGGTTGCCTAAGCAAACACCTGCGAAGCCTTCTTACAACGGATAAGATGTCACTAGCGCAGAAGGGAGAGGCTTTGATCTACCTCTCGGAATACGCAGCATCTCCGCTCGTCGCTATTGGAGTTGTTCTCGCAGTTCTCTACTGCCTCGTGTTTCCGGTAGATTTCATATTGTATGGACCTTTGCACAGCGCTCTATCCGCCTTTACGGTGATAATGTCTGCATTCATCTACACGGCCCCGCTTGCGATGTTCACTGTTGCCGTCTATAGGGCGACCAACGGTTGGCCGCAAAGAATTGGGCGTGTCTTGGATCTGATCTATTTGGGGGTGCTTTCAGTTGGGATCTTCCTGACAAGCGCCAGGGCGGTCGTCGAGGGCTTTCTTAACAAAGCCACGTACTTCTACAGAACGCCAAAACGTGGCTACGTGACAGCGTCAAAAGCAAATGTATGAGGATGGGTTAAATGAGAAGGGTCTGCGTAGCTGTTCCAACCTACAACGAGCGCGAAAACATTTCGAAACTAGTCCCCACTCTTCTTCACGTTCTGCAAGATAACAGAATTGATGGATGGATAATTGTCGTTGATGACTCGAGCCCAGATGGAACCGG
>CAYGWT010000299.1:0-1747 GCA_964353625.1 uncultured Candidatus Bathyarchaeia archaeon
CCATATTCTTTCGAGATCGCGGGTTGGGGGAGCGCCTGCCTTACGCCGTCGTGATTGCCTGGACTGATAATGACTTCCATATGTTCTGGAATCTGTTGGATGAATCGAGCAGCATACTTGTACTGCTCGTAGATGTCTGGAATGGTTAGCTCGTCCTCTTGGCGAGGGTAGACTCCTATTCCGTCTACGAGATCTCCAGCGATGATGACGTACTTGGTTCGTTGGGCCACGTAGACTTGTTGAGGGTTTCCCACTTCACCGTTAAGCCAACGAATTGCACGTTTGAAAGCGTCTTCTAGGAACTTGTTGCTACCCACATGGATGTCAGACAGGAGAACCGCGTAAACTTCTTCCTTTGCGCCTCGGGGCCTTTTCTCCGGGATATCTGGAAGCGTGACTCTCTGGGCGACGAGAAGGCTCCGGCTGCTCTTCACGGCTTCGATGCAGACAACTTGGTCGAGCGGAGCCGTTAGAGCCATCTCGTAGAGTTGGTGGTCGCGGTCTGTTGGAACCAGAACCTGTGCCGTGTCTTCGAGATCGTCCACGCTTAGGAAGAGCTTGTCTTCTCGCTCACGCTTCTCCATTATCATTCCAATGAACTTCACATGTGCGCTCTGCTGTGCGTTGAGAGCATCCGATATCGTGCCCGCATCGTTGGCATCGCTTCTTCTCTGGAGGATCTCACGCATCTTCACGAATCGGTCTCGGAAGTGCCGGTTGAAGTCGTCCATTGATCCACCGAAGATCGACATGCTGGAAGGGTCTTTCAACACCTTCAATTCGCTCTGGATCTGAGCCGCAACTGGAGCTCCGGCTCTGACTGGTTCGGAAATCCGAATCGTTTCAGCCAGAGGAAGCATGTGATTGAGAACTAGTTCAACAACGGGGCGGTCAATCAGGTGTTGCTTAGGATGCTGCTTCTCTGCCGCCGCGATCAGTTCCTCAGCCAGTTTATCTTGGTCGAGGCTGCCGGCCGAAGCCATAATGAGCTCGAAGGCATCCGTGCCAAACTGCCATCCTGCAGAGACCACGCACTCAACCACATGCCTGAAGCCTTCATGGACCTGCAACCGCGCTGCCTCTCAGCTGATAACCTAGACGCCCAACTACACCCTAGATCATGCCGGGCGATCTTAAGCGAAGTGGTGGCCTCCCATGATGACTTCATTAATCTGAATGATCGTGAAACGAGTTACTGGTGCTGAAGCCGCTTGGATCTTCGTCGACTCCAAAGAACGTCAGATGGAACTTTCTTCGTAACTCTACCTAAGCCCTGGGTCGTTAAGAACAGACTTGAGAAAGGGGCCATTCTAAGTTTCTCGGAGCGTAAAGACGGGAAGCTGCTTGTCGAGCCCTATGGCGAGCAGGAACGAAACATTAGTACGATCACGCTGACGCCGAGCCCTATGCTGCGGCGAGAGATCGAGGAGAAGTATCTCCTCGGATACGACGTATTCGAAATAGTCTCTCAGCAAGCCATTCACTCAGACACCCGAGAGACGGTGAGAAGGATCGTTCGCAGCTTAGTGGGTCTTGAGATCGTTGAGGAGGACACTAAGAAGATAGTGATACAATGCCTCATCGAACCCTCCCTGCTCTTTCCTGACAAGATCCTGCGAAGGCTCCACTTGATCACATTGTCCATGCAGAAGGACGCTGTTTCATCGTTTGTTAGCGGCGATTCAAAGTTCGCTCACACCGTGATCGAACGCGACGAGGATGTTGACAGACTATACTTCCTTCTCGT
>CAYGWT010000300.1:0-2923 GCA_964353625.1 uncultured Candidatus Bathyarchaeia archaeon
TCACCCGTAAGATTCACGCGGATCCATGATCTCAACCGCTTGTGAAGCCTGAGCCTCGTGCTGAACAGAGTTTCTGCTGGGTTTGTCAACAAGGATTGATGGTAGCCCGGGGGAGAGTCCGGTGAGTATTGTTTGTGGCTCCGGGTGTGGGTGGGCGAGTGGTCTTGTTTCGTTTGAGTCTCTCATTGTGCTTGTATTCTCTCATCGACTATGAATGGTAACACTATGCACGGAGCAGAGGTCAGTTCATCGTAGTCGTCTACAGAAGCCTCGACTGCAAGCTATCTTGGCTCCCGAACTTGCGAAAGACATGGACAACCCCGCAGATCTCGGCGGCGTCGCACTACATAGCCTGTGTGCCTTCTTCGCGAGTCGAGTGTGCTCTTGACCGTTCGGGATCTGTCGACACAGGGATCTCTTTAGAATCATTTTGTGCGGCGAAAACATCTCAGGTTTCCGAGTCTTTGACAAAGGGACGGGCTAGGACGCGAAAAAGAGGACTCGCTCAAAGTTTATGGTGAATCGGGCGGGATCTTAACCCGCGAAATCTCCGTTAACCTATGGTCTAAGGATGAGAAAGGACTCTATCAAAGTCTGTGGCGGGCCCGGTGGGACTCGAACCCACGACGTCTGGCTTTCTCTTGCGTCGAAACCGTCCGAGCGGTCCCTCTGAGCGGATCTGTCCTCACTGCGGCTTCAACAATCCGCCGTATACGAACAAATTCTGCATCAAATGCGGAAATCCGCTTGAGGCCACTGAGACGTGAGAGGCTTCGGTATCTACCTCAGGAGGTCAACACCCCAAACTCTCCAGTGAACGAGCCCCAGCAAGAATGCGGTAGAACGTTCGTCCTTGCTTCATTTGGCAAAGGCGAGTCGAGTGCGTCCTTTCGCTTGAGCCCACGCATTGTATGCCCTGACGTGGACCCGCAGCCAATTAGGGTAAATGTCAATGAGTGTGGATTGGCAGAAGTCTAGAGTCCACTGAACTTGGTAGTGGCATCTCTGGCAGAGCGCGGCCAGATCCCGCGGTAGAAGATTGCACTTGTTGCCGTCTGGGTGGTGGGCCGCTAGTGTGGTGCTTGATCGCATCCTCCAAAGAGGTGCCGCTTTGAGAGTTCTCATCGACGCCGGAAAGGCGTGGGGTCATGGGCGTCGATTGCCCTGATGAGAAGCCACCTCTGAGCCAATGACGGTGGTTGATGGTAGCCCGGGGGAGACGTTCGGGTTCTGAGACGAACCTTTCGAACTCCCGTCGGCAGGTTTCTTCTCCTTAGTGCGGGATCCAGAGCCATCTAGTGGCCTCATTGGTCTGGCGCCATTGCTATGCTTAGTCCATTAGGCTGTTTGACCGCTACACCACCGGGCTACGCAAACAGTTGAGAGCGCTTGTGTCCGTAAAAACCTTCACCTCCGGATCTTCTTGATCTGCAGCGTTGACGACTTGCGACTAGACGCGCGAAAATACGAGCACCCAATCTCTGCTCACTGTGAGATTGCAGAATTTGGAATCGTTATCATGGAAGCTCCAGATGTCGCGAAGATGCAGCAACTCACCATCAAAAGTATTCAAATACGCTTGGAGCTCATCGAAGTTTAGGAAGGAACGGATGCGGGCGCGGTCCTAGCGTTCGTCGATTTCCAGTGGAAATGCTGAAATCGGTTCTATATACACTTTGGAGGCATGCCCAGTGTCTCTAGGGAAGTGTTAAGGCGTATGCGCCTCGTGCCTCTGACGATTTGAGATGAGAGAGACCGCACTACAGGTGGCCACGGCTTCCCTCAACGCAGCACTATACGCCGCTTTGGGTGTACTGTCAGCCTCGCTTCCACCTCTGTTCGGGGTTAGATTCTGGCCCCAAGTCTTCGTTCCTGGCGCCTTCGCGGTTCTCTTTGGTCCATGGGTCGGGGGCGTAGGTGCAGCCGTTGGAATCTTCATCGCCGACGTAGTCTACGGTCATCACGACGTGCTCCTCAGTCTCCTCGTCGGTGTGCCGTCGAATTTTGTCGCATTCAGTTTTCTAGGATTTCTCTCAAAGAAGTCGCTGAAAGGTGCAGCTAGATACGGAAATATCCTTGCAGGCATTGCGGCTCCAGTCATCATAGCAGCGTACGGCGCGTACACTCTTTCGGGATCGACATTGTGGATTCTCGCCGGGATCAGCGGCCTTGTGGTCGCGCTGGTGGCAGTGCCTTATCTGGCGCGCTCGTCTTGGGCGGATGTGCAAGCGGCTTCATCAATTGGGCTCGCGTTAGGGAGCCTCATAATCGGATTCGGGTTAGTCGCGTACAGCTCTCTGTTTGTGATGCCTCAAGTTCTGGGGCTGGGTTCTAGCCCTCTGCCGATCGTCTTCGCATACGGAACCACGCTCTGGACCTACTTGTCTGAGATCCCGTTCCTACTGGTGCTTACCCCGCCCATAGTCAAGGTCGTACAGGCGACTTTGCCAAGTCTCAGAATCGGGCGATCAGCGAAGAGCAAGAACGCAAATGCATGAGACATCTGCGTTCTCACCTGCGGGGATCAGCAGCTTCTTCGAGATTCGCGACAAGCGGCCCGACGGTCGCCCGTTCAAAGATCCTTCATACGCCGGTGCCCGAGGTGGCGGGTTGGTGATATCCAGAGGCGTGCTCACCCGTGTGCGACTGAAGCACGCAAACACATCGCGGATTTCTGTTCTAATCAACAAGCGGCTTGCCAAGGAAGCGAGGACTACCATTTCAGCGATCTCAAGACTTCTTCAGGTCTCGGGAGAGAAGTACGAAGTCATGGTCGAGCATGATGTACGTGTTCCGATTGGCGCAGGCTACGGAGCCAGCGCTGCGGGTTCTATGTCTGCAGCTCTTGCGTTCGCTGAAGGTGCAGATCTTGGAATGTCCGTCAACGAGGTTGGACGAATAGTGCATGTAGCGGAGATCGCTA
>CAYGWT010000301.1:0-1726 GCA_964353625.1 uncultured Candidatus Bathyarchaeia archaeon
GCACAATCTAATTGTTGTCGTGGACATAACACCCTTCCTCATTTCCTCGCAGGAGACGCAAATGACTCCGAATCTCCGAGACGAGTTGCCTAAGACTTCCGCCATACAGCCAAACGATGCCGCACATACCGTAGAGCGATAACGAGGCTGGAAAATTTGCTGAACGCATAAGCTCCAGAACGACCGGATTCTTGAAATGCCAGTAGATGGCATAGCAGCCGTCAACAGTGAACCAGGTGAAGAAGAGCATGACAGGCAAAAGCCGCCATTTTCGTTCAAGAAGGACACGCATGCTCCAGGGAGCAGTGAGGTAGGCGAAGATAGCCATGATTAAGCTGATCGGAATGTCCCAGTCTGGTGCCCCATAGTAGAACGAACCAAGAATTAGCAATGCGATGCCAACCCCAAGCGTAACGAGCTTCCAAGGGCGGAAGTATTCATTTAGATAACTCAGGTGCGCTGTGCACATTCCGATCTTTCTCTTCTACGGTCTCTTCGAAGAAATGAGAAATCGTCCTTTTTCCCAAAGGTGATTCGCACTGCGAAACACGCCGAAATTATTGCCATTGAAATTGCTTGAAACTTAAACAGCCCAGCATATGTTGGAGTTTGTAAATCGAAATACATTGGCCCGTCCGAGACTAGCCCGGTCAGCTTAAAGAATAGGATGCAAATTGAAATCACAAAATAGAAGCTGACGAAGGAGACCGTCGTAGCTGCTAAGAAGTTTATGAGCCATCTGATCAATCGCATACATGCAAACCCTAACGACACGGATCACTCGCGAGGAATGGTGCAGAGACAAGCAGGACGCTATTCGGCGTCGAGTGAATTCAATTGTTCGACGATTTCCTTGATTCCGAATTCTCTGCTGAACTCCACTGTCCTTTTCCAGAGCGCCTTGGATGTTCGCCTTCTGACCTGACGTAGAATCTCCAAAGGTATCGCCTTGTAGTATGCCTCGGCGATAGCACCCGCGATGCACGCCTGCGTGTCGGCATCGCCGCCTAAAGAAACAGCATTGCGTATGGCATCCTCGAAGTTGGTTGATTCGAGGAAGGCAATAATGGATTCTGGAACAGACCCTTGGCAGGTCAGATCAATCCGATAATCGGGTCTAATAGCATCAATCCTTCGCGACAGGTCATAGCCGAACCGCTGCTGAATCTCTGATCGGATCGAATCCTTATGCGCCCCTCCGCGAGCGAGGAACACCGCAAAGGCCGTTGCCTGTGCGCCCTTGATCCCTTCAGGATGGTTGTGAGTGCACTCGGCTGTTCGCTCCGCATGCTCGAGCACTTCTTTCTCGGTTTGGAAAGCATGACCCACCGGGCTCACACGCATGGCAGATCCGTTGCCGAAGCTGTTGTAAGGCGCGATTCCGGGCCTCACCATCCAAATCATGAACCTATGACCATATCCCCGCAGTGGATGACGGCGCGCATAGGACTTGATCTTGGGTCCGTAGGCAGAGCGGGCCAGAATTGCATCAGCAACCGCCACCGTCAGAACGGTATCGTCCGTGAAGGTAGAAACGGGAGTGAACAGCCTGAAATCCTTCCGTTTTGTCCGGAAGTTCTCGTAAACAGATCCAATGATGTCACCTGCGATGGCACCAATCAAGTCTGTTCTCTCCTAGAGTTTCCCTCCCACTCCTTTGAATTTATTAAGAATAGTAAACCTTGTTTAAATTTTGGTGCATTTAATATGCCACGCTATTTAGGGA
>CAYGWT010000302.1:0-2704 GCA_964353625.1 uncultured Candidatus Bathyarchaeia archaeon
GGCCTGCAAATTCACCAATCAGAGCCATATAGGCTGTCAGCTCACATTGTGCGGCCGCCGGGACTCAAACCGCTAGAGGAGAATTTCTAGGATTCGCTAGCCGCGTGAAATGGTGCGGGGGGTGGGATTCGAACCCACGAAGGCCTACGCCACGGGATGACTCACCCGCGCTGTGGGCTTGGTCTTGAGTTTGGCGCGCGTGGTCAGGACGCGACCCGCCCATCTAGCCAGACACGTGTTGACCTGGCTCTGGGACCCCCGCATTTATTCTACACGAGCGATCGGTATCGTTCACTTAAAGCCTTGCGCCTAGGGGCCGCGGATCACTGTGAATGATTTGTCATGCGAATAGATTCAATTGTCATGCAAAAAGGAACGCAGATCGTGAACTTCAGCGGGCCGTCTCAGAGTAACTCGATCTCGATGAACACGTCTTCGGGCGTCCTGATTCGCATCAGACGTTTAAGAAACCTCTCATTCGGATCTACGTCGATTAGGCGCTTATGGATTCGCATCTCCCACTTGTCCCATGTGTTTGTGCCTTGGCCACAGGGGCTCTTGCGAGTTGGCACGTTCAGTTTCTTCGTGGGAAGCGGTATCGGGCCGCGGAGTTTCACGCCAGTCTTTTCAGCGATCTGAGTGATTTCTTGACAGATCGAGTCTAGCCCCTGATGGTTTGTGCTAGACAGCCTGATGCGCGCTTTGTTGACCATTGGGGCCTATCCTCCACGCTAACCAGAAATACAGCAAGAATAGGTGAGGCCTATAAATTATGCTTTCTCCGTGATCTGTTGGACGATACCGACTGCGACTGTGTTGCCCATGTCGCGAATCGCGAATCTTCCCAGTTGCGGAATGTCCGAGTAGGATTCGATTGCTAATGGTCGTACAGGGCGTAGCTTGACCATTGCAGCGTCACCGGTCTTGAGGAACGATGGCTTCTCTTCAACAATCTGTCCGGATCGCGCATCGATTTTCTGGACGAGTTCTGTGAATGTGACCGCCATTGTGGCTGTATGCGTGTGCATCACTGGAGTGTAGCCTGCTGCGATCGCTGTTGGGTGGAAGACGACTATGATTCTGGCCATGAATTCTTTTGCAACGGTCGGTGGTGCATCGCTTTTTCCGACCACGTCGCCTCGATGAACATCTGTCTTTGTGATTCCTCGTACGCTGAATCCGATGTTGTCGCCTGGAATTGCTTGCGGAATCTTCTCGTGGTGCGTCTCGATGTCTCTACACTCGCCTTTTACCCCTGAAGGCATGAAGATTAGACTGTCACCGGTCTTCATTACGCCGGTCTCTACTCTTCCGACGGGGACGGTTCCAACTCCAGTGATCGTGTAAACGTCTTGAACAGGAATGCGGAGCGGCTTCTCGAGTGGCTTCGGCGGCTCCGTGAAGGTATCCAGAGTCGCAAGGAGTGTTGGTCCTTTGTACCATGGCATCTTCTCACTCGGCTTCGCCAGATTGTCCCCGGTCCATCCTGAGACTGGAAGGATCGTGACTTTGGATGGATCGTATCCAACGACCTTCAGCAGGTCGCCGACTTCTTTCTTACACTCTTCGAAACGTTCCTGACCCCAATTGACAGAGGTGTCGTCCATCTTGTTGATGGCGACTGCAAGTTGGGCGACTCCAAGGGTTCTTGCGAGGTATGCGTGCTCGCGTGTCTGACCGCCTGGGCCGACACCTACCTCAAACTCTCCCTTCTTACCTGAAACAACGAGGATCGCGGCATCTGCTTGACTTGTGCCGGTGATCATGTTCTTGATGAAATCTCGGTGACCTGGGGCGTCTATGATTGTGAAGAACATCTTGGGCGTCTCGAACTTCTCAAATCTAAGATCTATGGTGACGCCTCTTTCTCTTTCTTCTTTGAGTGTGTCAAGGACCCAAGCAAACTTGAAGGTCTCGCCTACGCCCTGCTTGTTTGATTCATCAGCGTACTTCTTGATGGTCTTATCATCGATGTTACCCGTCGCGTATAGCAGGTGACCAGTCATTGTACTCTTTCCATGGTCGACGTGACCAATAATGATCAGGTTCAAGTGAGGTTTCTTTGCCGACACGTAATCATCCATCCGTTCCGGTATTAGATTTGTAGATTAGAATCGATCTCATCTATTTAAGGGTTCGACGCGATCCAGGCCGTTTCCGAAACCAGAATCGATGAATCTCTCGAACTCTTGTCGGAACATGCGCCTAGAGCGAGAAATCTACCCAGAACAATCGTACATCAATCACGAAGATGAAGCGAAGAGAGATTCGGCTCAGTCGCTCTATCGTGAAGCCAACGCGACGCGTTCCATCTCGTCACGCTTGCGAACAGCGTAGCTGCGATTATCGCGAGCTGCAGCATTGACAATCTCCTCAGCCAAACATTCGTCAATGGTTCGAGGATTACCGTACGCTGCTTGCCGCGCACCATCAGTTAGGAACCGCATTGTCAAATCTATCCGCCGTTGCGGAGCGATATCAACCGAGATCGGATATACTATTCCACCGTAAGCGACTCGCGTCACATCCTCGGCGGGAGCAACATTCTCCACTGCCCTGACGAGTACCTCGACGGGGTTCTTCTTCGTTTTCAATTCAATAATCTCGAAAGCGTTGCGAACGATGTTGACGGCTTTGGCTTTCTTGCCGCCGACCTTGCCGTGACGCATCATGTTATTGACGAGGCGTTCGACTATGTTGACGG
>CAYGWT010000303.1:0-10967 GCA_964353625.1 uncultured Candidatus Bathyarchaeia archaeon
TAGCTGGCCTCCGATGAACTGGAGAGCAATCTTCGAAAGGTACCCTGTGCTTTCGTTTTCCTCATAGAATAGGTTCTCAGAACCGTTGGTTGTCCACATGCTCTCGTGAACGTGCATACCTGACCCATTCACGTTCGGAAAAGGCTTGGGCATATATGTGGCAACATATCCATTCCTGGCCGCAACCGATTTCGTGACCATCTTCATGGTTGCAGCGCGGTCTGCGGTTGTGAGCGCTTCATCGTACTTGAAGTCTATCTCATTCTGTCCGAGCGCCGTTTCATGGTGAGCGATTTCGATGCTTATTCCAAACGCCTCTGCGGTGTCAGCGATCTCTCGTCGGATATCCTCCGTGAGGTCGCCAGGGTGCAGATCAAAGTACCCGCCGAGATCGATTGGCGTAGGCGCGAGGCCATCCTGCTCCTTCACGAGAAAGAATTCCAGCTCTGGTGCACATTTGAATACAAATCCAGCCCGGCTACATTCTTCCACAGCCCTTTCAAGGGCCAGGCGAGGGTCCCCTTCGAACCGTTTGCTCTCAGGCGTATAGATATCGCAGATGAGTCGGCACGTGGACTTCTCTTTCGGACGCCACGGAATAACTGAGAAGGTGCTTGGATCTGGATACGCTACGAGGTCCGATTCCTCTATCGGCTGGTATCCGGTTATGGATGAGCCATCAAATGATTGGCCGTTTTCGAAGATCGATTCAATATCAGTAGTCCGAACAGATAGGCTCTTCAGAATTCCGTTAATGTCAATGAATTGAAGTCGTGCAAATCTGATTCCATTCTCACGTATGATTCCCGTGACTCTGGCTACTTGTTCTCGCCACTTTGAATTCTTGAAGTCCCTCATAGGAAGCGCACCCCTCTCGAATAGTCTCGAATGCATTTCTTCTTCAGAGTATAAGCCTTAGGTGCGCTTCTGATTGATTGCGAGTCCGCCGGACCCATTTCTTCTCGTCCGAGAAGGGTCGAGTTGGGAAAGACGAATCAGTAGATGCTTCAAATCTCATGCGCTCTTGTCTACGCGCAGTTGCTGAGTTCAGTTTATCATCTCTTCATTCTTGTGCAATTCCAATCTCCGGACTTGACCAAGTAGTTTGGCGGGCCCGGTGGGATTCGAACCCACGGCCCCCGGCTTGCCTCGCTCTATTGCAGGCCTAGAGGGCCGATGCTTTGGACACCCGGGTTTCGGATCGGCGGGTGCTGTCCAGGCTGAGCTACGGGCCCGCTATGCGCACACTGGACTGTTGCTCATATCAGCTTTCTTCTATGCACCTTATTGAGTGCCAAGAACCCAGCGCTGGCTCAAGATGGGTCCTATTCCATGTAGATGGCTGGGCGGAAAGGTTGAGCTGTCTGAGCTCGCGCTTTCGGGTCGTACTTTCTCTCATTCGTTTCTTCGTGAACGGTGACCGCACATTTGAATTCCTTGCTGAGGAATGCTGCAGCGTCGGTGAGGGCTTCGCGCTCACTGATCTTGCCTAGTCTACGCCTCTTCTCTTGCATGTCGGGTGCGGTGGTCTGCAACTCCTTGGCGAGTCTAGGGGCGAGCTTCGATATCTCCTTCATTTTCTCCTTCAGAGCGGGGTCAACTGAGGCGGCCTTCATCAACTCTGGAATACCCACAGACCCATTGGAGGTCATCTCCAGCGCCTTCAGATACAGCGACCATTTCCATTCTGCAGATGTGTAGAGGTAGAGCGTCTTCACGCTCATCCCAGTTGTCTTGAGGATGTTTGCCACATCTTCAACGGTTGTCTGCACAAGGCTTTCGACCTCCTCTGCTTTCTCATCCATCATTGCCATGTTAGGTTGCGGCCAGTCTGCAGTTGAGACGAACCCTTGCTTCCCCATCATGCTCCAAGTCACTTCGGAGATAAACGGTGTGAAGGGCGCCATCAGTCGAACGCGCGCATCCAATACTCGCATGACAACATCTGGATTCACTCCTGAACGCGCATTGGCTCTCCTCACATACCACGACAGATCTTGCTCAAGCTCGTAGAGTGCATGGTGAACGGCCTCTCGCACACGCAAACTG
This sequence comes from uncultured Candidatus Bathyarchaeia archaeon, assembly GCA_964353625.1. Lineage (GTDB taxonomy): Archaea > Thermoproteota > Bathyarchaeia > 40CM-2-53-6 > 40CM-2-53-6 > CAVPLU01. The sequence continues at coordinate 2,050 of CAYGWT010000303.1, forward strand.
TCCATCGCGGCAGTCGTGTCTCGTATGCAACTCTGGAGTCTGCTGAGCACCCATGTCTCTTCATTGCCGCCGTAGGTTACAGTATCGCTCGCGGGACCAGCAGCAACAATTGATTGAGCATGAACGTACATTCGCTCGATTCTCTCACGCAAGGATTCGGCGGCTTGGTGACTGAACTCGACATCTTGGATTAGCTCAGCAGCTGAGACTGTTGATAGCCTGACAGCGTCGGCGCCATGTTGATCGATTGCATCACGTAACGGAATAATATTGCCAAAAGATTTTGACATTTTCGCGTGTTCCATAAGTACGCTCCCGTTCGCAACTATCTGGCGAGGCCACTTCTCTCGCGGAAATATGGCGGCATGGTTGAAGATGTAGAAGGTCAAATGATTCGGTATTAGATCCCTACCTGAATGTCTCGAATCGACAGGATAGAAATACGCAAACTCATCCCGGATCTCATTCAGCTTTGAATTCTGTAGTCCAGCTGATCTCGCCAGCTTCTCCACGTCGCCTTTGCCGAGAAAGAGATAGTCGAGCACCTCGTCTGAGAGTTGTTCCGGTTTCAGCTTGAGGTTACTGACATGTTTCGCTAGTATGTAGTAGGCCATGTATATGACGGAGTCTGAGAGACTTTCGATGATCCAGTCTTTATCCCATGGCAGGCGAGTTCCAAGCCCGGACTTCCTCGCGCATGCCTTTTCCTTGAGCCAGCCGATTGCATAGTCAATCTCAGTCCGGAATTCCTCGGGGAGAATGCTCATCAATTTGAGGCACTCACGCGCTAGTTCTTTCCACTTCGGATCGCCGTAGTTGATGAACCATTGATTCTCGAACATCTTCACGATGCACTGTGTGCCGCACCTGCATGTGACTGGCCTGTTGATGATCTCATACATCACGTCGGCCCCACCCTTCGCGACGAGATCATCCCGTACCCGATCTCTCGCCTCTGAGACGGAAAGGCCTGCGTAGGCACCTGTGTAGGCTCTCATGCGTCCTGAATGGAATTCCTTGCTGTAGACCTCGCTTGTGGCTTCCTCAAGCTTCGGATCGGTCTGCTCTTTTATGCCGAGCCGTTTCACCACATCAACCGCTGGAGCGTCCGAGTATCCCTCAAGCGTGACAACGCCAATCGGTGAAAGCTTCGCAATCACATCTCTTCCGAGGCCGAACTGACTCAGAACTTCTGGCTTTCGCTCCAGATCCAGAAGTGCCTGGTAGTCATATGGAGCGTGCGCTGGAACAGACATCACAACACCAGTCGCGCTTTCAGGATCCACAAATTCCGCTGGCAGAAGTATCACAGGGGCTCCCGTCATGGGATTACTCGCAGATACCCCGATCAGTTTCGTTCCCTGCAAACGTTCGACGACGCTTACCTTGCGGTTCTGGAATTCCAGCTTCTTGAGGCATGGCTCGCTGACTATCCAGTTTTCTCCCCCGATTCTCGCTTTCACATAGACTGTGTCAGGCTTGACCCAGATGTTGGTGACTCCGAACACAGTCTCAGGCCTGAGAGTAGCGGTCGGGAGGAATGCGTCGCCCATCTTGAATTTGAGCAGGACATACTGCCCGATCTCTGGCTCCACATCTCCTATGGTATCGTGTTGACCTACGGGGTTGCCATCGTTCGGGCACCATCCCACTGGGTGGCTACCCTTCGTTATCAGTCCCTTCTCGCGCAGTTTCCCGAACTGCCACTCGATGAAGCGGCTGTATGTCGGGTCGACGGTTGTGAACTCTCTTCGCCAATCGATGGAGAACCCTATGTCCTTCATGCCACGCTTCACTTCTTCGTGGAAGTAGCGGGCAATCTCAATTGGCTCAGCGAAGTCCTCCAGCTTCTCTTTCGGCACATGATAAATGCGGAGGAAGTCGTCGACGAGCTCTGGGTCTCCCTTTGTGATTCGCTCTGCCATCGCAAGGATCGGTGTTCCCGTGTAGTGAAACGCCATTGGGAAGAGCACGTTGTAGCCTCTCATTCGCAAGTATCGGGCGTGGACATCAGTGATTGTGTAAGTTCTAGCGTGACCAATATGCTGCGGGGAGTTGGGGTACGGGTAGGCGACTGTGATGAAAAACTTCTCTTTCGTTGGGTCGGGGTCAGCCTCGAAGGTGTGAGCCTGTTCCCAGTCTTTCAGTACTTTTTCCTGAATGGCTTTCCAGTCCACGGCCACTGTCTGTTACCTCTTGAATTGGGATTGGATGACCTTCTTTGCGGTGGTGAGTGCGACTTCAGCGTTGTTCAGCATGGTCCCGCCCCCTTGACCGAAGTATTCTTTTCCGCCGCCTCCTCCACCCACTATCTTTGCTAGTTCTCCAGCCACATTGCCGGCGTGAACCCCTGCCTTGATCGCGTCTCTACCGGCTGCGACGAAGATCCTTACTCTGTCCCTGACAAGCGTTACCACGAGCACGGCGCTTGGATCTGCTTCGACGACTTGGTTTGACAATGCTACAATGTCCTCTTCCTCGCCCACCTTTTTCATGGCAGTAGCCAGTTTGATCTGTCCAATCTTCTCCGCAAGTGAGAGCAGGTTCTTCGACTCAACGGCTGCGAGCTGGATTCGAACGTCTTGGAGGCGTTTTGTTAGACGGTCTTTCTCCTCCGCGATAGAGCTAGCGTACTCGTCTACCTTCTCTAGAGGCGCGTTGAGGATTGAAGCGCTCCTTTCTAGTATTGCCTGTCTGTTTTGGATGGCTTTCAGTGCGGCTGTTCCAGCGGCAAATATGAGGCGTTCAACGCCATCTTGGACGCGCTCGGTCTTGAGTACTTTGATCAGGCCGATCTCGCCTGTATTCTTTACGTGTGTTCCGCCGCAGGCTTCAACGTCCCAGTCGCTGATCTTGATGACGCGGATCTCCCTTCCGGGAACTACGCCGCCCTGGTATAGGATGAAACCGTATTCTTGTTCCGCTTTTTCTCGTGGCATCCATGTGGCCTCGACTGGAACGCATTTCATGATCAACTCTCCGGCGAGCCTCTCGATCTCAGCAACTTGCTCGTCCGTGATCCGCTCGTAGTGCGAAATGTCGAGGCGAACGCTTTCGACTCCTTTGTGTGCGCCTGCCTGCCAAGCATGTTGTCCGAGGACCCTCCTTGCCGCTCCCAACATGACATGTGTTCCTGTATGATGGCGCATCAGCGCAATCCGGCGTTGCCAATCGAGTTTCCCCTTCACAGTTTCGCCAACCTTTGGGGTTGGTCCATCGATTTTGTGCAATGCAACCTTCCCAACGCGTCGGACATCGATCACGTTGGCTGAACCGAGCGAAGACGTAATCACCCCCTGGTCGGCGTCCTGTCCACCGCTCTCCGAGTAGAAACATGTCTGATCAAGGACGAGGTGTTTGTCGTCTACGACTCCGAGAACCTTTCCTTGAAATTCCTGCTGGTAGACATCCGTGTAGTAGAGTGGTGTCGTCTCAGGGAACTCGGCAACTTTCTCCTTTAGTAGCTTCTCTGATTCGTCTTCAGCTTTGTTGGCTGCGGAAAGATGCCTCTGAGCAACCATCCCAAAGAAGTTGCCGGGAACGTCAACTAGGATTCCTTCCTTTTCGGCTTGATCTCGAACGATATCTGGCACGAGGCCTTGCGAGTCATACAGCTGAACGAGCGTCTCTAGCGATATGCGGTCTTGATGCTTCGCCTTCAAATCAGCTGAGATTCGTTTGACCATCTCGCTTCCTCGCTCCAGCGTTCTCTTGAACTTCTCTTCCTCAACTTGAAGGGCTTCAAGTATCTCGTTCTGCATCTCAGTAAGATGCGGGAAGTCCACCCCCCAGTGCCTTATCTGCATCTCAGCGATCTCGCCCAAGCGATCCTCGATCCCAAGTAGGCGTAGCATACGGTATGTTCTTCGAATCAGTAGTCGCGTCAAGTAACCCGCTGCCACGTTGGATGGGACAACCCCCTCGGCCAACAGGAATGAGATCGCCTTCGTGTGATCTGCTACGGCCGAAACCCTTTCGATCGGAACGATAATCTTCTCAAGCTCGCGCCAGTCCATCCCAAGCCTTTCTGCAACCTTCTTGCGGGCTTCAATTCGGTCTGAGGTCTTCTCGATGTTCATGATGCCTGAGACTTTCGTGTTCTCGAGCATGATCTTCGGATCTATGCTCACACCTGCAAGCGCGAGTATGCGATCCAGTATCGGTCCATAGATTGCTGAGAAACAGCTAGGCGATGCCTGTGTGAGCCACGCCCACCGCTCAATCCCGTAGCCTGTATCCACAGTCTTGATCGGAAGCGGGGATAGCTGATCGCCCATGACCTTGTACTGCATGAAGACAAGCGTAGAGACTTCGAGACCATTGACGCAGGCTTCAAGGTCCGGCCCAGCGTTTCCTCCGCCCGACCAGAAATGTTCCTTGTAAGTTACGAGATCCGATCTTACGCCTAGTCTGTCGGTAAGCAGTTCGTGGTGATATCGGATTGTCTCGTCCTTCCAGTAGACTTGCTTATCTGGGTAGTTGAAGGCGTGATGCCCTCCCATCTCGAATATGAGAAGGTGCCTTCCTGCGGTTGGACCAACATTGTCTAAGTCTGTGAAGCGCAGACAGGGCTGGCTGATGACAAGTGGGTTCGCCGGTGGTGGAATTACACCTTCGGTTACGAGAGGTTGGAAATCAAATATGGACGCGCCGACTAGGTAGACATCGTCACGCCAGCGAGCCACGACGGGATAAGGTTTGATTATCTTGTGACCTTTGCTTTCGAAGAACGATAGAAATGTCTGGCGAGCTTCCCGGAGTGACAGGCTCTTGCGAGCGGGTGAATTTCCAATGAACGTGTACTCTTCGCATGGAACGTCGCCGCAAGTTGCACGGTCAGGTGTCTGTGTCCAGAAGTGGCTTCCGCACCCGATGCAGCGACGTCTGACGAATCCCGACTCCCTGAAGAAAGGAATCGCGAACTCCTTCTCGTCAATGTCCATTATGGCGTCCCTCCGGACCAACAAGGCAGAAGACGCAGTGAATACAAAGAACTTTCTTGCTCCACCCTATTGGTTAAGGGGCTGGAGCAAGAAGAAACGTTTCTAGGCAGAGGTGCAAGATAGGCACGCAGGAATCAGCCGAATAGGGCCCCGAGACCTGCTAGTGCTTCTTCTTCCTTCTTCTTGTCGTCTTCGGGTTTCTTCTCGTCCTTCTTTCCTGCGGCTGCTGCAGCGGCCACTGGCGCCGCGACAGCAACGGGTGCTGCCTTTGCTGCCTTTAGAGCCTCATCAATCTTGACTTCAGAAAGGGCTGCTACGAGAGCCTTGACTCTGGCTTCCTCTGGCTTGACACCTGCTGCCGTTAGGACTTTCTTAATATTCTCTTCGTCGACTGACTGCGCTGCTGAGTGAAGCAGCAATGCGGCGTACATATATTTCATGGCTCGCACCTTGTACTAGACTTCGCCAGCTACCGCTTAGCCTTCTTTTCAACCTTTTCCTGTCGTTTCTTTTCCGGTGGTTTCGCAGTGATCGTCTTCGTTTCTGATGGTTTGGATGTGGGAGCTTTTTCCGGTGGCTTTGTCTCGGGCGTTTTCACCATCGACGGTTTCTCTTGGAGCGGCTTCAATTCAGTTGGCTTGGATTCGGGTGGTTTTGGTTTTACTTCGACCGCCTGAGGTTCGGGTGATTTTGTTGCTGAGGGTTTGGCTCCAGCAGGTTTCGGTTCGACGGGTTTCTGTTCAGGACTTGGCGGAGCGACCGATTCGTTTTCGGCGGCTGCTTCGCTGTTGATTTGCGCGGCTGCTTCGGAGATGAGTCTCATCTCCGAATAGGCTTCCTTGACAAGGTCTGAAATGTTCTCAGGAGTTGGGAACTCAGCCTCGTTCGCGAGGTACAATGCCTCACGGTATGCGTTGCTTATGATGATCGGGGCGGTTTCGGGTACAACATATTCCGTTTCGACTGCTAACGCGATTGCGCCTCTGCATCCTTCCAAAATTTCGTTCTTGTATGATTCGAGATCGAAGATTAGATCTTCTCGCTTAAGGACTAAGCCTTCATCGAAGGCTCGAACTATCGAAAGCCCGGCTTCCATTGGTTTCATCCCGAGCTTCGATAGCAGTGACGCGAGTTTCGGAGATATCGTGTCACCAATTGAGGCAACGATGGTGTCCTTTGCGACCCAAATGCTGCCACCTTCAATCCTAGTGGTGACCTTCGCCTCTCCGAACTCGCTGATAACGGGCCCAGGCTGTAACGCGGTATTGCCCGCGGGAATCATGATCTCGCTTGTTGCAGTATCGCCAGCTTTGGCAGGAACACGAACCTTGTTCTTGTTCAGAAAGAGAATGAGGGCATAAGGGTTCATGCCAGTGAATAGCAAAAGACTCGAGCCGGCGAGCGCCTCAGCGAAGTCGTCAATGTGAGGTTTCTTCACATTCATAGTACTTGCTGCTTTCTGAAGTATGGTGTTCTTTGCCACTAACACTTCGGCTTGACCGCGCAGCTTCTTCCGGATCTCTTGGAGCTGTGATGATCTCACTTTTTGAAGATCTGCGATCGCCACGACCGGATGCTTCTCAATCAGCTCCGCTAATCTTTGGAACATCTCCTTCTTCCATGGAGCCACATGCGTGACTTGTCTCGTGAGCATCAGTTAACCCTTCGTGACCTGAACCTTCACAGGTTCACTCATGGTAGTCTTGACCAACACTTGGCCTATGTTCTTGGCGCCGCGTTCCAGCTTCGCTTCGATCCGATTGTAGATCGCCTGAGCATTTTCAGCGATCTTCTCGTCAGGCATTTTTTCTGTTCCGATTCGGCATTGGACTACCGGTTGTTCTCGGACCCGGACCCGAACAAGCTTCCTGTGACTTTGAACAAGCTGGTCAATTGGAGCAGTAGGTGGGACGGGTGTAGGCATTTTGCCCTTCGGACCTAGTATCTGACCAATCGTCTTTCCGACCAGAGGCATCAATGGTGCTTCGGCGATGAAGAAGTCGTACTCGGATGCAAGCTTACGGGTCGCCTTCTTGTCCTTTCCTAGCCTGTCCAAGTCCTCTCTTCCCATGACCAAGTCGGCTTGGCCTGCCTTTGCTCTTGTTGCCAAGTCCCCGCTTGCGATGACGCATACCTTTGTTTCCTTTTCTAGGGAGTTCGGAAGCTCAATGGATTCGTTCAGTCGGTTCTCAGGTCTCTTTAGGTCGATCTCTCTGAGTTTGACGATGAGCTCCACGGAGTGAGTGAAACCGTGTTTCACATCCGGTTTCCTAAGCCCTGCTAAGGCTGCGAGAAGCTGATCCTTAGCTAGGGGCAATCACGTTTTCCTTCTGGAAAGTTCCAGCAGGTTGATATTCGGAGATTCATAAAAACGTTTGGAGAACTCGCACCACCCACCGTCAAGGTCAGACAGATCGGCAGATCTCGACCTCAAGACTTCGAACACTCTGGCGCAGTCAGTTTGAGGCTATGATTTGTAACGGCGTGGTACACCTTGGGCTCAGCTTTATAGTGGAGACTGTCTTCCATAGGACCTCTACCCCTTCAAGTGATGTTCGTTGATTGACGTCAAGACCTTCAGAATCACGGGTGAAGTGAAGAAACCCCGCACTATTATTCCGTTCGCGTTGGTAATGAGAGCAACGAAAGAGCAAGATGCAATCGAACGAATCTATGCCGAGGTCGGGAGCAGACACAAAGCCAGAAGACTTGAGATCAAGCTCAAGAAGATCGAAGAAATGAAGACTGGAGACATGGAGGTCAAAGAAAGTGGCGAGTGTAAGAGTCACCAGTGACGACCAGGAGTTCCAGAGACTCTTATTGGAGCAAAAAGTCTTAGAAGAATCCGCACGCACGCTCCAAGAGAGATTCGAGTTGGTTAGCGCTGCCCTACGCGACTCTGCAATCGCCCAAGCTACTCTTCAAGGTATCAAGACGCAGAAAACAGAAACGGAAGCGCTCATCCCGATCGGAGCTGGCTCCCATGTTCGAGCGAAACTCGCGGATGTTTCAAAGATCGTGATGGGTATAGGCGCTGGAGTCGCAGTCGAGAAACCGATCGATGATTCCATCAACGAGATCAAGGGCAGAATGGCCAACTTAGACAAAGCTCGGACCACGATCGAGGAACAGCTAACGCAGACATTAAACAAAATGGAGCAGAACCGGGAATCGATTAACCTGCTCGTGAAAAAGCACGGCGGCGAATCCATTACAACCATTTAGAAACTTCGATTCGAGATAACATGCGAACTGCACTCCGTCGAGGTGCTACGGGTTGTTCGAGAAGCTCAGATCAAATCTAGACTCGATTGTGGATAAGATCTCAAAGACCGAACTCACCGGAAAAGATCTTGAACAGCTCTTGCAGGAGCTTAAGACGACGCTTGCTGAGAACGATGTCGCCTATCTTGTGGCGGAGCGCATTTGCGATGGGATAAGGCAAAGGGCTGCGAGCGTTCAGGTTTCACGCCTGGGTGATCGTCGTCAACCAGTAAGGTCAATCGTTCGTGAAGTTCTCCTCGACGCGCTTAAGGGGAGCGGCGAAGGCAGCTTCTTTGAGAAAATCAACACGAAAAAACAGGCACATGAGCCCGCGATCATAGTCTTCGTCGGCATAAATGGGACGGGCAAAACCACAACGGTCGCGAAGATTGCATACCTTCTCAAGAATCGAGGGTACTCTGTTGTGATTGCGTGTGGGGACACGTATCGGACAGGATCTATTGAACAGCTCGAAGAACACGCTAGGCGCCTTGACGTGAAGACCATAAAGCACACGTACGGGGCTGACGCCGCTGCTGTAGCCTTCGATTCGATCAATCATGCTCGTGCAAATGGAATAAACACAGTTCTCATCGACACAGCTGGAAGAATGCAGACCAAGCGAAACCTACTTGATGAGATGAAGAAGATCGTTCGCATAGCGTCTCCTGATTTCGTAATGCTCGTCGTGGACGCCTTAACCGGAAACGA
>CAYGWT010000304.1:0-1586 GCA_964353625.1 uncultured Candidatus Bathyarchaeia archaeon
CCAGCAAGTCTGCGAGGAGATAACGGATACGCTTGATCTTCCAATCAGCTTTGAGGGCCGCTACAAGTGGATCGTCTTTCTGAACTCACGCGTGAGCCCTAACATTCCTGTCCTCAACAGATACTACGGCCTCCTTGAGGACGGCACCCTGAAGGTCAGGGGAATCGAACTGAGAAGACATGATACTCCGCCGATTGTGGGAAAATGCCAATCCGACATGCTGAAGGTATTCTCGGAAGCCAACAACTCCCGCGAGTTCAGGATACTAATTCCGAAAGCCTGGAAGGTGCTGAATGGATACGTGTCACAGCTCAGAAACGGCAAAGCTCCACTCCAGGATCTCGTGATAGAGAAGCATCTGAGCAAGATGCCTAACGAGTACAGAAATCAGACTCCGCAAGCCATCGCAGCCCGACGCCTCATGGAGGAAGGAGAGAGAATCCACGCAGGACAGAACATCAGCTACATCATCACAAGAAACAATTCAAGCATACCAGAGAATCGTGCCATACCCGCGGAACTCGCCCACCAGAACAGCACCTATGATTCGAAGGCGTACGTCAGACTGTTGCTCGCATCAGCAACGAGCCTCCTCCCACCTGGATACGACACCAACTCACCCACATACGATTGGAGCCCATTCGTAAGGCCCGACGAAGAGATTCCTCACCACAGCCTGAGAACTGGCTAGAGCCCCAGATTTCGGAATCCGGGTTCTGGCAACTCTTTGGCACACGATTTGCAGGATAGTAGGTAGTAACATAAGATGAAGTCGTTTCAAGACTATCGTACTCCGATAATGTAGAGGTCAGTTCAATTAGGAATGTAATAACATGAAGAAACCGAAATTAGCAAAGACGAGGATGGACAAGTCGATTGCAGAGCTTGCGACCAGGACCAACCATAGAAAACTGGCAATTTGGGCAGCTGACTGCGTTGAGCGCGTATTACCACATTTTGAAGAAAGATGCCCAGAAGATGATCGTCCTCGAAAAGCTATCGAAGCGGTACGTGCGTGGGCACAAACGGGTGCGTTTAAGATGGCTGATGTTTGTAAGGCTGCGCTTGCGGCTCATGCGGCTGCGCGTGAAGTCGAAGAGTATAGTGCGGCTCGTTCTGCTGCCCGTGCCTCAGGTCAAGCGATGGCGACTGCACATGTTCCCAGTCATGCCATCGCCGCTGCTATTTATGCAGCCACAGCTGTTCGTGACGCCACCAATTCCCCTGATACTGATGCTGCCACGCTCAAGGAACGTAATTGGCAATATCAACATCTGCTTGAATTGCGCAAAAAAAAAACTCTTGAAAATAGAGGATATTCTTTGTCCCTGCTCTAGATAGAGCTCAAGTCACCACACTCGAATTCGTCAAGTATACGAAGTTAACAGGTTCAAGCGTGTGCCGACAACTTACCAGAACCGGAATCTGGAATACTTATCAGCCACGCATTCGCCGGCATTCTCGACTCTATTTCACGTTGCTTGAGTCTGGTTGCCAATGTCCGACCTCCTGCTTGGAACATGTGGTTGGAGTTATGCGGAGGGGGAGGGCATCCTATACTCCGCTAAACAGGGCAAGTTGAAGCA
>CAYGWT010000305.1:0-4112 GCA_964353625.1 uncultured Candidatus Bathyarchaeia archaeon
CGACGTTCAGGTTCCGGATCATTCACAGGTTCCGCACCTGAGAGAGCTTGCTTTGACGAGCTTCATTCCACAACATAGACAGAATTCGTTTGGAGGCTCAGCCAAAGCATTCGCCCTAGAGTCTACTTGGACATCGACGCAACTGATGATTTTTCCACAACTCCTGAGGCCTTTCACAATCGTATAAAAAGGTCACTAGCAAGTGGTTCTCCATCCCCAGGCGTCCACCCTTGAAGATACTCGTGAAAGATGTCAAGCATGGCGTCATGAAGCTGGAGCTTCGCAACATCGATGACCTCTGGGCCCTGTACAACGTCGTCCAGAAGGGCGATCGTGTTCTAGGAAAGACAACACGAGAGGTAAAGTCCACAGAGAGCGTTAGGCCATTCAGCAAGAGATTCACAATCACGCTCGGCGTTACGGTACAGAGGGTGTACTTTGACCGGGAGCTCAGCAGGCTGAGAATTCACGGCATAGTCTTCGACGCCCCTGAGGAAGTTAGGGTGACGGGGTCCCATCATACGCTGAGCGTGGGGCCGGAGGACGTTCTTACAATTGTAAAAAACAAATGGCTCAACCATCAAGTCGATAGGCTGGAGAAAGCTGTCATCGCTGAGGAACCGATCATCATTCTGGCACTTGACTCGGAAGAGGCATCAGTTGCGGTGCTTCGTTCTTTTGGGCTAGACTTCAAGGGCGAGATACGATCTCGACTTCCCGGAAAGTTGGAGGCGGAGAAACGTCAGGTCGCGATGAAGGACTATTTCCATAGAATCGAGACTCTATTGGAAACCATTTGCGCTGAATTGACCGGGCCGATCCTGATTGTTGGGCCTGGGTTCACCAAAGATCATTTCTCGAAAGAATTGAGATCAGAAGCAAAGAAGTGCCTCGGGATAAGAACGGTGGTTGTCAAGAATGTTGGAAGTGGCGGGGTTGCGGGTGTGTACGAGGCGATCAGGGTCGGGGCTGTCAACAAGATTAGAAGAGACGCGCGTGCGACTCAAGAGAGTGAACTTGTCAACGAAGCTTTGAGAAGACTCGGATCGTCCAGCGGGGATGTTTCCTACGGACTGGATCGAGTTCAAGCCGACAGCGAAGCGGGCGCCGTGGACACGTTGATAGTGTCTGACCAAGTAGTTAGAGAAGCTGAGGATGAAGAAAGATCCAGAATTGAAGGAATAATGAAGATCATTGAAGAATGTGGAGGCAAGGTCGCGCTAGTGAGCAGCGAACAAGAAGCAGGAAAGATGCTGCGATCTCTCGGCGGTGTTGCAGCTCTCCTGAGGTATCGACTTCATCAAGAGTGAGATGTTTTTCGATTGTGTGCCGTGGAGGTATGCTTTTAGTCAAGCCTCTTGCTGTAAACGCCGCAACTTCACAATCTCCAGAGGAATAACCATGGATCTCACGATCACTGCTTTGCTATGTTATGTGGCGATTTGGGTTGGACTCTACCTCGCGGGAAGAATTCTCAAAGCTGAACGCTTCGGTTTTGTTCTCTCGCCTCTATATTTCATGTACAAAACCACAGCTCTTAACGAATGGATAGGATCTCTTGCCGGAAAGAGGAGAAGTCTGTGGAGGGTCCTTGGCAACATAGGAGTCGTTGTCGGAATCGGTTTGATGGCTTTTGCAATATACCAACTTGGCTTTAATTTGTACAATCTGTTCTTCCACGTTGAGGCAGCGACATCCATCCAACCAGTGATTCCGCTTCCAGGACTCACGATAAGCTGGGAGAGCTTTCCTTACCTGGTCTTGGCAATCTCACTAGTGCTAGCCACTCATGAGCTAGCGCATGGAGTTGCGGCACTTGTCGACAATGTGCCTCTGAAATCCGCTGGAGTTTTCATAGCAGTCATCCTCTTCGGGGGATTCGTTGAACCCGAAGAAGAGAAACTGGAGAAAGCATCCAATCAAACGAAGCTCAGAGTCTACGCCGCCGGCTCCTTCACAAACGCGGCTCTAGGAATGGTTGTGCTTCTCCTATTCGCCAACTTTGCCGCGACAATAGCTCCATTCTACTCAACCAACTATTCAGGTATTGAGGTTGGGGGGCTCATGCCTGGCTATCCAGCTGAGATTGCTGGCATACAAACCGGCGACGTTATCACAGGAGTCAATGGAATCCAAGTGCACGATAGCGCTGACCTGCAACACGCAATGTCCGGAGTTTCGCCTGGTGCAGATGTGGCTCTCTCAACAGCGCGTGGAGATTTCCACGTGGTGACGACGGCAGATCCGAAGAATTCCTCTCGCGCAATCATGGGCATTAGCCCCCTGCGAGATGTCATCACGTACACTGGTCGATTCGCATTCTTGCCTGACAATTTACCGTATTATCTCCTTCGCGTGGAGTTCTGGATATCGATAGTTTTCGTCAGTGTGGGTGTGGTCAATATGATGCCGCTATTCATGTTTGATGGTGATCGATTCCTAGAGACTCTGCTGAAGGCCTTGGGCATTGGGCGTGCTAAGGAAATACGGATCTTCGCAAGTTCTGTTTCGTTGGCGATTCTAGGTCTAAATTTCCTTTTGTCTATAGTGCGTTTCGGATTCATAAAGCTCTGAGAGAGATCGACTGCAATTGGCCACCTGTTCCGGATGTGGTGTGAGCCAAACCTACTACCGTAGAGAGTATGAAGGAGTTAGTCTCTGTAGGAAATGCTTTGTTGACAGCGTAGAGACGAAGGTGCGCCGAACAATAACGCACAGCCGCATGCTGGAACCCAATGACACAGTTGCTGTGGCGCTTTCAGGCGGAAAGGATAGTGTAACGCTCCTGCGGATTCTTCAGAAGCTTGAACGTCGTTTTCCACCGGCTCGAATCATTGCACTAACCGTGGACGAAGGGATAACCGGCTATAGAAGTGAGGCGATCTCCATTTCACAACAGGTATGCGACGAGCTCAAGATCGAGCATGTCGTAATTTCCTTCGAGGAACTATTCGGGGTAACAATGGATGATGTAGCCGCAAAGCAGAATGAACTGCAACCCTGCTCCTACTGCGGGGTCCTGAGAAGAAAGGCGCTCAATCAATGTGCGATGAAGCTTGGCGCCACGAAGCTGGCGACCGGACACAATCTTGACGACGAAGCACAGACGTCCCTGATCAACATTTTACATGGTGATGTAGAACGAATTCTCCAAAACTCTCGCTTCGTCACTAATGCTTCTGCAGGATTCGTTCCGAGAATCAAACCGCTAGCTGAACTGCCTGAAAGAGAGACAACGTTGTACGCATACTCGTCTGGGCTTCGATTCCAGACTATGCCATGCCCGCATGGACATGATGCATTGAGAGGAGACATCAGAGTGATGCTGAACAGACTCGAGCTGAAACATCCAGGGATGAAATATACAATCGCTCGGTCCATCGAGAGGCTCTCGCAGACAGCCGGGGCAACGGATAGAACGCGTGATTTTCGATCATGCAGAGTCTGCGGTGACCCCACCCCTAACGCCGTCTGTGAAGCCTGTCAAATGTTGAGGTCACTCAAAACAGAGGTTGCCGAGGCGTGCTGATAGACTATCATTGCAAACTGACTGAAACGGATAGAATATTTCATGATAACAAAAGTTCCTATGGATGTTTATCAGGCGTGACCATACGAGACAAGAGTTAAAGGATAGCCGGCCTCAGCTCTCCAAGGCGGTGGTGGGGGATCGAGGAGTCAGCCGTTCCTTGTTACCCGAAATCGGCTACACGCGGGGATCCGCTAACTCAAGGGAGAGGCATTTGGTTCCTCCTATAGGCTTCAGTTGCCAACGATGAAATCCTGCCCTACCGGGCCGGTGGAGGAAGAGGCTCTTCCGAAGGGAAGAGTCGACTTCTTTGCGGCCGAACCCGGCGAGACTCGGAAGAGGGCAGTCGTAAAGTCGACATGCTGGCGCTGATAGGATCACAGGGTATAGAAAGCATCTGAAAAACCGTGGAAGGAAACGGTGTCCATCCCTTGGGGATGCCGCCACCGTCTTGATTCTCGAAGGCATCGTTGCCGCAATACGCTTAGCTCATGGCTAGTAGCTAGTTTCGACCAACTTAACAAGTACCTTATACTAACCTCGTACGATTGTAGTCTGATAAGTAATGTTAAGTGACTTTCTG
>CAYGWT010000306.1:0-1999 GCA_964353625.1 uncultured Candidatus Bathyarchaeia archaeon
AGAAGCGCATATAGAACTTGTCACTGGTCAATCGTTCCTGCACAAGGCTGAGTCGCTCCGAAAGATCAGCAGCAAAATCAGCTTTCGTCGTCGGCACACTTAGCGCGGACATCCAGGTTTGAACCGTCATGGGAGTGGTGATTTTGTGTGTGTGCATCACGAGACCCGACGACGAAAAACGAACGTGCACCGACGACGAGCCTTAGTGGCCCGGCATCAACTACTTCTAGGTTCTGAGGAACTTGCGTTCGATGGGGCACCATGGCCGATTATCAATAAGCAAAACGGGGACCCGATGTTTCCTACAATAGTAGTACCCTGCGAATCCGTACAATTCCGTTCGAGGGTGCGTAGCTATTACAGCGAGCCCCGCAACGGCAGCAGCTACCCCGGCTCCGATTCCAATGATTGCGAAACCGACACCCTGAGCCGTGTTGGCTGAGCTCGTCGTATTTTCCAGTTTTCTCCAATGGAGACCGTGAGGAGAGATCTCTACGGTCTGTGAGCCTCCAGATCGAGGGACCATATTGACAGATTTTCCGGATGTCGGGTTTGCAATCGACGGAGCCCAAGAATAGGTTCCTGGCATCTCGGGATTGATGAAGAATCCACTCTCTGTCTTGATGTCCGCAGAGCAGCCATGATTCATGAGTGCAATTACTTCGGAAAATCTCATCTCCATCCTTCCTGGCGTTGCGGGATTCTTCCCGTTGTCAGGCTCAATTATGGTAATCTCACCCAGAGTCGCACCTGTGACGGAGATCAAGAAATGAAGTGGAGTAGTTGTTGTTACAACACTGAGTTGCATCGTCCCCAGTTGAGGGTTCCTGCCAATCCCAGACATCGCTAGGACTCCAGTCTTGTCTGTAATGAATCTGGGATCTATAGAATATCCTACCGGGATTGTGATGGAGACGCTGACAACATCTTCGGATTGGTCGGGGTTCTCGAGATAGAGGACGTAGATGGCATCCACCACACCGGCGTCGGCGTCACCACAGTACCGGGGGTCTAGGCAGTCGGTTCTCACGTCAAATATTGGAGTCTTGGTAAAGTCAGCACTTGTGTGAGGCACCAATAAGGCGAATACAACTATGAGTGCAAAGAATGTGACCAATTTGGTCATTGAATCACCTACAGTGGCAGCATAGCTTTCTACTTAACACCTTTGCGTCGTAAATTGAACCGGTCGTTTGGTTGTTTGGTGGCGGTACACGTGGTGGGAGCGTCAGAAATTGAACCGTCATCGTTTGTCGTTCGTTGAAAGTGTGTGTGCATCTTGGTGCGGGCGTCGTAATTTGAACCCTCGGAGGAGAGGAGTGGGTCTGCGCGACCCATCAACTTCAGGCGTAATTCCACAGTTGTGTCGCAGAAAAAAGTGGAGAATCTCTTGGTGGCTGCTGTGCAGTTCCCATCTCGTTCAATGTATTGGTCAAACTCAGTGCCCAAACTGTTTCAGCAGAGATTTGCCAAAATTGCGTGCGCTAACAATCAGACTCTCTGCGAGTCGCCGCTTTTTTACGGTCACTGGGATAACTGCAATATCCGGCATCATCTCACCAGGAGGATTACGTTGCCAGCTGTAGACGTCATTCGCTTTTGTCGGGCTGAAATCTAAACGATAGATTTTGTCCGTTCCTGACCCTTCTGGTCCAGGACGAGTGAAGTACAGCGAGTTAGGGGTTTCAAAGGCTAGATCGTTGAAACTCTCCTCGTTATCCTCAATGATCTTGTGTAGTGATCCTGTAACTGTGTTTTCTGTGGCGCCTGTTGCCATATAGATGACTGCAGGTTTCTTTCCACCGTTGGCTAGGTAGATGTTGTCTTTGTCGTCAAAGCAGAAGTCTCCGCTCCAGTGAGTATAGTGAGTCTGGCCACCTGGACTACAAGGATCATCAAATGGCAGATCCGTGCCGCTATAGGTGTGGTATTCAACTGGTTTGTTCTGATCGTTTAGATGGTAGATTGTTTGGGACTCTGTGTAGCCATTTGGGTCTAG
>CAYGWT010000307.1:0-5572 GCA_964353625.1 uncultured Candidatus Bathyarchaeia archaeon
AGCATCTCGACGAGCTTGTCGCCAACATTGATCATGCTCGGTTTGGTCGTTGGTTTTCCTCCCAGGTACCACAGTCGATCGGCAATCTTCTCTGCATGTTTCATTTCGGCAATGGCGGTCTTCTTGAACTCCTCGGTGACCGCGTAGTGTTCGACGCCTTTCCATTGAACATGCTGCCACATGTATTGGACTGAAACCTGAAGCTCTCTAGCGATCGCTTGGTTCAACATATCCAGAAGCTTCGCACTGGCCATAACATACCGGACCTCAGACGATCACACTCGCCCGCCAATATAACTTCTGCGTATTCTCTGTTGAAGAAGGCCAGGCGGATTCTAAGAAAAATAGGGAATCACCTCGGTGCCAAACCGAGGATTTTCCCGATTGTTTTGTCGATTGCTGCGCTAATAGTTCTCAACGGAGAGTTCGAAGTAGGCCTTGTCGTGCTGACACACTGGGCACTTCTCCGGGGCTTGGTTGCCTTCGTAGATGTGACCGCAGTTGCGGCATTTCCACTTCATGGCAGTCGGCCGCTTGAATACTTGACCTGCCTCTAGGTTGCTGAGAAGTTTGAGGTATCTGCGCTCGTGATGTGCTTCAACAGAGGCCACGCGACGGAATACGCTCGCGATTTCCCTGAAGCCTTCCTTCTCAGCCACATCAGCAAAGCCCGGATACAGGGTACCCCATTCCAGCTTCTCACCTGCGGCACCTGCTTTCAAATTCTGGGCCGTCGTTCCCGTGATGCCTGCCGGATATGTTGCTGTGATTTGGGCGTCTCCCCCTTGGAGACGGTTAAAGAAGAGTTGGGCATGCTCCTTCTCATTGTCAGCTGTCTCGGTGAAAATCGCCGAAATCTGCTCAAGCCCCTCCTTCCTTGCCGCGCTGGCGAAGTACGTGTAGCGGTTTCTCGCTTGTGATTCTCCAGCGAAGGCCGCGAGGAGGTTCTTCTCAGTCTGGCTGCCTTTCAATTCCATAATTGACACATCTCATACAGCATGTCTTCATGTTCCTATTAGGCTCGTGCTTTGAGGGCAGTGTCGAATCTCGTGTTCACTACGTTCCAGTCCAAGTTTTCGAAGAAGGCGTCGATGTATGGAGGTCTCTTTGGCCCTTGATCGGAATAATAGGCGTGCTCGTAAACGTCGAGAACCACGAGCGGAATGGTATTGAGTAGCCCGTACACGTTGTGTGCGTCGAGTCCATTATTGATGAGCTTGCCACTTGTCAGGTCACAAACGAGTACCGCCCATCCTCGAAGGGCGATGCCGCAAGCTTTGAAGTCTTCTTTCCATTTGTCAAACGAGCCGAAGTTCTTGTTGATGTGCTCGGTCAACTTCGCGCTTGGGGTGCTACCTTTTGTCCCTTTGATGTTCTCGAAATAGAGTTCATGCAGCACCACGCCCATGTAGTTGAAACTCTCCTCAACCTTCAAGGCTCTGTAGTCGCTGAAGTTCTGGTTCGCCTTGCTTCGGTCCACGATCTGCATCTTGTCCCAGACCTCGTTGATCTTCGTAACGTATCCTTTGTAGTGCGTCTCAAAATGATACTCGATTTGCTGGTCGGAGATCCCTTTCAATCCCTTGGGTTTGAGTTCATTCCTAGGATTGATTTTTGCAGACAAACCACATTCATCTCAGAGGCTACTCAGTTGTCGAGACGTAAAAAGGATTGTTAGTCACAGTAGTGTCCGACCAAGGCTAATATCAAACCTCTTGCATAATTGAGGACGTAGTTCTGGGAGATCCGTTATGAGTTCCGTCAAATGCGAGAATTGCGGATACATGATCGAAGAATGCAAATGCACTTGCCATTACTGCGGCGAAACCCACCAATGCAGCTGTTGCGTCGGCTACGGAGCGGCCACCGGCGGCTAAGCTTCGCTTGCTGAATGTCGCGTGTTTGGTCATTCGACGAAGGTTCCAAGATTGGCTGTAAGGAACAACCTCGTTTGGATGGTTGGAGGAGCACAAGGAAGCGGCGTCGATTCAGGAGCCAACATTTTCGCGCGAGCCTGTTGCTACGGAGGCCTCTATGTCTACGGAAATAGAGAGTATCATTCCAACATAAAGGGACTCCATAGCTACTTCCAAATCCGAGTCGCTGAACGCCCCGTTTTCTGTCAACGAAGCTTCGTTGACTTGCTAGCAACCTTTGATCCTGAGACTCTAATCAGGCACCGACGTGAAGTAAAGCCCCAAGGCGGACTAATCTATGACCCAGCCTATGACGACACTAGAATACAAGACGTTACGACTCTTCCAAAGGAATCAGTGGACGAGTCAATAGCTTGGCTCAAGCAGAGAGGTTTCGGAGCGACCGTTGGAGCTCTACTGGAGGAGGCGAAGAAGGACGGGATTCATACCTACCCTGTACCATTCATGGATTTGGTGAAACAGGTTGCCAAAAAGATTGGCGAGTCAAAGATTAGCAAGATTGCTAGAGTGACGAACGTATTGGTATTGGGCGCGTCGTTTGCCATACTCGATGCTGACATCGGGCTTCTGGCAAAGGCTATCCGGTCGATCTTCGGTAGCAGACGCAGCATAGTCGACATGAATGTTCTGGCCGCGCAGACTTCCTATGATTATGTCAAGAAGAACCTCGCCAAGGGTTTCGATGTGAGACTGGAGAGCGTTGAAACGAAAGAGAACAGGATCTTTCTGATGGGCAACCAGGCAGTGGCTTTGGGGAAGCTTGCGGGCGGTTGCAGAATGCAGACATACTACCCAATCACGCCCGCAGCAGACGAAAGCGAGTATATTGAAGCCAACGAGAAACTGGACTTGACTTCTTCAAGCCAAGAGAGCGGATCGGTCCTCGTGGTACAGGCCGAAGATGAAATCGCGGCAGTCAATATGGCCTCGGGCGCAGCACTTACCGGAGTCAGAGCTTCAACCTCCACCTCTGGTCCAGGCTTCTCGCTTATGGTTGAGGGTCTCGGATGGGCCGGAATGAACGAAGTCCCGGTGGTGATAACATACTATCAAAGAGGTGCACCCGCAACCGGGCTCCCGACAAGACACGGACAAGATGATCTGAGATTCGCAATTCACGCAGCCCACGGAGAGTTCGCTAGAATAGTCTTGGCTTCTGGAGACATCCAAGAGGCGTTCTATGACGCTGCACTCGCGTTCAACTATGCGGAGCGCTTCCAGATGCCGGTTATACATCTTCTCGACAAGGCCCTCGCAAACAGCAGCAACACCTACCCCACCCTCGACGCTTCGTGTGTGAGAATCGAGAGAGGCCAACTTCTCAGCTCGGAAGATCTCCAGAGACTCCTACGCGAGCAAGGTCAATTCAAACGCTTCCAAATGACAGCGTCTGGAATCTCGCCGAGGATACCATTGGGAACCCCAGGGGCAATTTTCTGGAACACGGGAGACGAGCGCGACGAAAGAGGGCACATCAGCGAACACCCGACAACAAGGACGGAGATGATGGAGAAACGCATGAAGAAACTCAACCTCGTCGAGAAAGAGATCTCCAGATCGGAGAAGTACAATTTCTTTGGCGCAGAAGATGATGCTCCCTTAATTGTGAGTTGGGGATCCTCTAAAGGCGCGATTCTCGAGGCAAAGGGGCTTCTTGAGGCCGAGGGAATCAACATAAACTTCCTTCAGGCTCGCCTCATGCATCCGTTCCCTGCGGGAGATTTCTCAAAGCTGCTGCAAAGAGCGAAGAGGGTTCTTGATGTCGAAATGAACTACTCTGGTCAGCTAGCAGGAATAGTGCGAGAGAAGACAGGGATACTGATCGAAGATCTCATCCTCAAGTACAACGGTCGACCGATGACCTCCGACGAAGTCTACCTAGCAATCAAGAATACACTTGCAGGTAAGGCTGCAAAGCGGCAGGTGTTGAGTTATGGCGATTAAGGCATCTGACTATAGATCTGATGTGCACAACGACTGGTGTCCTGGATGCGGCAACTTTGGCATCCTATCAGCACTTCAAATGGCGCTCGCTGACCTGCAACTGCAGCCGCATCAAGTGGCAATCTTCTCAGGCATAGGCTGTTCCGGCAAGACCCCTCACTTTGTGAACGCCAACGGGATTCACACTCTGCACGGGCGGGCAATACCCTTCGCCACAGGAGCAAAACTCGCAAATCCTCAACTTGAGGTCATTGTCATGGGTGGAGACGGCGACGGCCTAGGAATAGGAATGGGTCACTTTGTGAACGCGGGCAGACGCAACATCGATATGACCTACATGATCCACGATAACGGCGTCTACGGACTAACAAAAGGGCAGGCTTCACCCACCCTTCAATTAGGATTGAAGACAAAGTCACTCCCAGCCCCGAACATGACAGGAGCGGTTAACCCTGTCGCGCTTGCTTTGGTTGCAGGTTATACCTTCGTTTCCAGAGGATATTCGTACAATGTGCGCCATCTGGAAGAGCTGATGAAAAAAGCTATCACCCACAAGGGCCTAGCCTTCGTTGACATACTTCAGCCGTGCCCTACGTACAATGACATCAACACGAAGGAATGGTATTCAGGAGAAGACCGGCCTGATCCCAAGACCGGCAAGCCCGTGCCTCGCTGCTACCCATTGGAGGAGACCGGGTACGATCCAGTCGTTCATGCCCCAGACGAGAACGTGAAGAAGATTGATCAAGCGATAGCGAAATCCCGAGAGTGGGGCGAAAGAATCCCCGTAGGCGTCTTCTACCAGAATGAGCTATCGCCCACATACGAAGATAGAATCAGCCAACGAATAGGTGACTACAAAGCGAAACCGCCAGCCAAACAGGCGATCAGCACAGCCCAAGGCTTGTCAATAACGAATCTACAGAAAATGCTCGAAGACCTACGCGTCACATGACTCTTATAGGACGAGCAATCATGCGCGGAGTCTGATTCTCACTTTGGCTGCAACCGGAGAACATGTGATCGATGGCAATGCGGTGAACAAACTACTCGACAGCTACCAACTTGACATGCGAATGCTCCCAGGACAAGTTTTCGATATCGTAGAGAAGAAACTCATCAAAGGACTGGCGGATGAGATAGACAAAGCCAAGTCACAAACTGTCAGGTTTGTCGAACTCGAAGCAATCCTCTCTGGGCGCTACAAGGACTTCGCATATGCAATCTGCGGCGGGCTAGCTCAACTCATAGACTCGTTAGCCATGAAGAAGATTACAGTGAATGACACGATCCATGTCCCCGAGGATCTTCCTTGGAACCTGAAATCCAGAATCGACAAGAACTTCAAAGGTCATGCGCCGGTTCACACCGGGTAGTCTGAGAGCACGAGGCGAGCGCAGAGTAGTATGGTATAAGTTGGTGGACCGGGCGGGATTCGAACCCGCGACCTTCCGGTTTCTTGGTTGCTGCGTCTTGCAAACCGGACGTTCTTTGGCCCCATTAGCGGGCATACCAGGCTGAACTACCGGCCCTGATTGCCGATACGAGGAAAAAGCACTTTTAACCTTTCGGAGACCACCCCGTCCCAGGCATCAGGGCTTCTCGTCGATTGATTCAATGAGACCCTACGATGAAAAAACATAACAACGCGAATATACCCATCGCCATATTCGTTCGTTATTGGAAGGAAC
>CAYGWT010000308.1:0-5150 GCA_964353625.1 uncultured Candidatus Bathyarchaeia archaeon
GTACACTCTTCTGGGTGGCAGCCGCCCCTGTTTAGGTGGCTGACACCCTTGTCTAGGCGTCTCCTCGGCTCCAACGGATGTTTCGTGGGTTTTGGCTGCACCTTTCGAAGGCGGATTTCGTTCGCTCTTGTCACCTAACCGGGCCCGTCAAGATTTCTTCTAGGTTCTTCGCCGATGTGATCGTCTCTGCAGCTAGTGCTTTGGAGGCTTGCCTTGTGTAGTAATTCAGCGTTTCTGGCATTTTGGGCAGATATAGCTTGCAGTGCTCCCAGTTCGGATCTTCTTCACTTTCGTCTTGCAGATGGGGCACGGCTTTCCTGGCCTGTACGCCACCATGTAATGCTCAAACCCATATCGCCCGCTTCGGCCATACAAATCTCTCTCATATCTCAGACCTCCAAGCTTGATGCTCTCATTCAAGACATCCCGCACGCTTTGGTGAAGTGCGTGGATATCTGATTCTCTCAGGGTCTTGATCGCACGCAGCGGATGAAGCCTAGCCCTAAACAGAATGTCTTGAACGTAGACGTTGCCTATTCCAGCAATATTCTTCTGATCCAGCAGGAAGCTCTTGATAGCTCCTCGTCTCCCTGAAAGGACTGAGCTAAGCTTTTCCACGGTGAACTCTTCATCTATTGGGGATATGCCTAGCCTGCTTGTCATCCTGTGCTCAGGTAATTCGTCATCAGATACAACATGAATGTAGCCGAACCACCAGAAAGACGCGGTCAACTCAGTACCATCGCTGAATGTCAGGCGAAGTTGGCGCTTCTCCGGTAACATGTCAGCGTTCTTGTGATAGCGTAAGTCTCCTCCCATGCCAAGGTTCAGCAGCAGATTGTCTTTCGGTTTTAGTCTACTAAACAACCACTTGCCGTGCGTGCTTGTTCTTCCCAAAATCTTCTTGATCATCCTGTCGCGGACTCTGTCGGGTGGCATGTTGAGGCATTTAGGTTGTTTCAACTCGACTTGGATGATGTGTTTTCCATCAAGTCTCCCTGTCATCTGGCGAGCCAGATTGACAATCTCAGGAAGTTCAGGCATAGCATCGTTCTCCGCGATTAGAACTGATCAGGCCGCAAGCATGTTCATCTCTTAGAATTCGAGCCTTTGCTGGCAGATTCACGCAGTTAATCTTTGAGCGGATTGTCAGCAATCCACAGATGATTCCACTGAAGTCTTGTTGGCGTGCTTGATTGGATTTCTTTGTCGCAAACGGTCGGTTCTCATCGTCAGAACCTGAAAAGAACTTTCTGGAAATCCACGATCTTCCCATTTCTTACTTCAACGCTTTCTTCGCTCAGCAGTTGGATCTTATTTTCAACAGTCCTACCTGAAGTTCTTCCTCCAAAGCCTCCAACGGTCCCGTCGGACCTTACTACTCTGTGGCAAGGGACTCTGGGGGCATAAGGGTTCTTGCGGCAAGCGTTGCCGACAGCTCTGTAAGCCTTGGTGTGCAGTTTCCTCGCAATCATACCGTAAGTCGTGACTCTCCCTTTGGGTATCTTCTCCATAAGCTTCCAGACTCTTGCTTCAAACTCCAAGAATTATCATCACCCGCCGTCGACCAACATTCCTGAGACGTTTGGGGCCCAATAAGAATGTTGACGGGTCTCCTGAGCTTGGTGATTGTCTCTCCCCTGGTAGGGCATTGCCTCGATGGTGAAGAGTTCCGAGAAGACGCCAAATGCGCTGAGCTGTGGGAGCTTGTTGGTGAACGAGAACCGCAGCTTCTCTATGGGTAGTGGAGTGTGGGCTACCGAGTTGTCAGGCTGCCTTACTTTGCAGGTCCGGCGGCAATTTATGTAATAAATACAATCAACTCCTTCTATGAAGCCCAGTTTATGTAAAAAATACGCCAGAATATGAGAAATTCTTATCTTTGGCCAGTGTACCATGCCGGCGAGAACCATGAGAACTTCGCATGGCGGCTACCCGTTAGGATTGCTTGAAGGCGTAGAACATAACAAGAGACAATCAGTCTTCGCTTTGCAGACCGAAATCTTCAGAATTTTCACCGACAAACTCGTGGAGAAAGGTTTCTCTTGGATTCTGCCAGTAACACTCTCCAAGTCCACGGATCCGCTCTGGCCGGACCCAGACGCCAGCATTGAGAAAAGACTACAGGTGGAGGTCTACGGCGAGACCCTCAAGACTATGCAAAGCATGATAGTTCACAAGAGGGTACTAGTCTCATTAGGACCAGAGAAATTCTTCATACTCTCGCCCAACATCAGGATAGAGAACAGAGAACGTGCTAAGACGGGAAGACATCTGTACGAGTTCACGCAGTTCGAAATAGAGATGGCATACGCAAAAATGCAGGACGTCTTCAGATTGTTCGAGGAGCTCATCGAGACATCCATATCCACGGTCCGAAAGAAACGAGGAGGAGAGCTTCGGATGCTGGGAAGAGACCTGATTGTTCCTGAGACGCCATTCAAAATCTATGAAAGGGGCAGCCTCGAAGAAAAGTATGGCAAAGATTGGGTACAGACCATTTCGGAGGAATCGAGGCACCCCGTCTGGGTGACGGATCTCCCGAGGGAATTCTACGATTATCAAGACGAGAAAACCGGAGTATGGCGAAACTACGATCTAATCCTGCCTGAAGGATACGGAGAAGTGATCTCAGGCGCCGAAAGAGAGTACGAGTATGAGAAGCTCGTGAGAAAACTTGAGCGAGACGGCCTAGACAAGCGAGACTATGAATCTATGTTGAGGCTTGCGAAGGACGGTGCCTTGAAGCCTTCAGCAGGAGCCGGGTTGGGGATCGAGAGATTCTTGGCATATGTCTGCGGTGTCGAGCACGTGGCGGAGATTCAACCATTCCCCAGAGTCCCCGGAGTAGTGCCAGAACTCTGAAACGTGCCCACATGCTATCTGCGAAGGGCGACAGCAGAAATCACACCGCTAGCCTTTGATGCTCATTGATGCTGCGTAACCGCATGTTTCTTGAGATCGATTTCCAAAGTTTCCTTTGCCGTGTCGAACACCATGCACGTCACGGTCTTGTCGATTCCTCCGACGGTTCGGAGCTTGTCGACGACGAATCTTCCCACAGCGTCGATGTCTGTCGTCTTCACCTTGATGAGCAAGTCCCAGTCGCCGCTGATTACGTGAACTTCCAGAACTTCTGGAAAACCTGCCACCTCTTTGGCCACTGCCCTTTGGGAAAGCATATTCTTGGTAGCTCCAGGGGTGCGATAGGAGAAAGTGGCTAGAATGAAGGCAGTTGCAGCAAATCCAAGTTTGGGCCCATCGAGAACCGTCGCGTACTGTCTTACAAGTCCGAGTTCCTCCATTCTCTTGATCTTTGCATATACTGTTGTCACAGGCATATCGAGACTGATTCCTAATTCTTTGGCCGTCTTTTTCGAATCACTCTGCAAGAGGTTTAGCAGTGCGATGTCCAACGAGTCGAGCCTCATATCTCCTCAGGAAACTACTAGGCGGTTCGACCTTGAAAAGTGATCCTGCCTTGATCTGTGGCGTGGCTATCATATTCGAAGACACTTTGGCCCACGAACCTGCGGATCATCGTCTTCTCACGCGGCGGATAAGATCGATTACTCAACTTTGCGACATGACTCGCCATCTTCACGCGGTTGCTAGGAAGATGATTATGGTAGAACAAGCTGGACTGCCACCGTTTCCAAACCGTGGTGGAGTACTTATAGGGCGACTGTGCCACGTGGGCGAATCTGGTAGCTGACACGCCTTGGACTCGGGGAAGCGTAGACTCGAAGAGCCGTCCGAGATCGAGACGAAGATTAGTTTCGTAGATGGCGCCCAGAATCGGCTAGCCTACCGAGGGGTCAATGTAAGCACTCTGGCAGAGCACAGCAGTTACGAAGATGTTTCATATCTCCTTCTCTATGGCTCGCTCCCAACTCGAGCTCAGCTCGACGAGTTCACGCGCAAGATGGCTGCTAACCGGAGGATATCTGCGGGTATTGTCACTCTGATAGCATCGTTGCCCCACTCTGCGCTTCCTATGGACGTTCTTAGAACAGCGATATCAGCCACGGCAATGTTCGATCACAAGGGGAAGGAGAACAGTCGCGAGGCTCTCTTGGAGATAGCGATTGAGCTGATCGCACAGGCGCCGACTGTTGTAACTACTTTCAATCACATTAGAAACTCACGGCTACCAATAGAGCCAGATGCAACGTTTGGGCATGCGGCAAACTTCCTGTATATATTGAAGGGAACTAGACCGGACGAAGAGGCCGCTCGAGCCTTGGATACTTGCTGGGTCCTACATGCGGATCACGGATTGAACCCGTCAACTTTCGCTGCAAGAGTCACTGCTTCGGCGCAATCAGATATCTACGCCGCCCTAACTACCGCGATTGGTACACTGAAGGGCGCGATCCACGGCGGCGCAAATCAGAAGGTCATGGAGATGCTTCTCGAAATCAAGGACGAGGAGAGAGTCAGCGAATACGTAAGAAACGTCCTTAAACACAAGGGGAAGATACCTGGTTTCGGTCACAGGATATACAAAGGTGAAGATCCGAGGGTCTCATCCCTTCGCAGGCTTTCCGAATCTCGATGCAAGAAGACCCAGAACATGCACTGGTTTGAACTCTCACAGAAGCTGGAAGAAACGGTTTTTCGAGAGAAAGAACTCTATCCGAACATGGACTTCTATTCGGCCACGTTGTACTACGCGCTTGGAGTCCCAGTCGACATGTTAACAACCATGTTTGCATGCAGCCGCATGGTTGGTTGGGCAGCACATATCATAGAGCAGTGTGAACAGAATAAGTTGATACGCCCTCTGGGAGACTACATTGGCATTCTCAACCAAGAGTATCTTCCGATAGAGAAGCGCAAGTAACTGCTCGACTACGTGATCTAAAGACCCATTTAGCAGAAGATACGCTCGTAGCCGACAACGCTGGCGAACAATCTAGGCGCGGGTTTGTGAGGTTCAAGCGGCTATCCATGCGATAGAGCAACTGCAAACTCGCATATCTTGCGAGGTTCAATCTCCGAGTCGAAACTCTTCGTGAAGGGCGTGCACTGATTTCAGAACGTCATCTTCTCGAACCACAAAGGAAATGTTCAGCTCAGACGATCCTTGAGCGATCATCTTGACGTTCACCCCTTTGTCTGCCACGGCACGAAATAGTCTTGCAGCG
>CAYGWT010000309.1:0-2084 GCA_964353625.1 uncultured Candidatus Bathyarchaeia archaeon
CCGGCTACCACAAGTACGGCTGGGCTCAACCGACAGCCGACGAGATCAGATACATGGTTAAACACCCTGGCCCAGACAGAGAATTCGCAGAATGGGCCAAGAGAAAGAAGATCAAGTGGATTGGCGTCGACTGCGGCAGCGTCGACCACCCAATGAACACAATCATCCGCGACTGGATGCCCAGACAAGCAAAAGAGGCTGACGCTCACTTTCAGAAGAAATTCGGCAAGACACTAAAAGAATTCTTCTCGGACGACAAATACCAACTCATGCACATTGAGATGTTCTCTCACACGATAATTCATGCTGAATGCATTGGAGGAGATATCGACCTCCTCCTCAACCAGCGTGCATCGATAGGATTCTTCCCATGGCGATTTGTTGACGATGAATCAAGCATAGGCCGATGTGTCGCTGTCCTAGAAGACAGCGAATACGATCGCATCATGAAGACGAAGGCATCATTACCCAAGACCAGATTTGGCGACGCGATCTGATGTGGGCATTAGAAGACCCGTATCATTCACCGTTCTATAGGCAACACGTCTGGCACAAGAAATGATTCGAGAGGTCGGGGGTTTAAGTTCCCCCGCTTGAGACTCCACGCTCAACTATTGCGTGCAAAATATGGCGCAATCCTTCTTCATAGATAGCCGACCCAATCTTTCTGTAACCTTCAGAGTTCAAATGCAGTCCATCACTCGAGTACTGAAAGGCAAGACGGTTCGTTGCTTCGTCAAGGGTTGCACGAAAAACGTCGGCACATGGTATTCCGAGCTCCGCGCAGTGGTCTTGCACCAGCTTATTCAGCAGCATGCGTGGAGGTATTCCCCCATCAAATCCGAGTATTGACGGAACGGTACACGCGATAGGCGTAATTTTGTTTTCGAGCGAGAGCCCGTACATCTTGCTGAGATTCAAGAAAACCTCCTCCGGAGCGACTCCCCAACCCAGATCGTTTGAACCGCCAAGGATTATCACGATTCCGGGTGAGAAGCGGATCACATCTGAGTCGAATCGAGCTAGCATCTGTTCGGAAAGTTCGCCGACAATTCCCTTGTTGACGATCTCAACCGTGAATGGATCAAGTGGGAATTCTCTTTTGATGTGTTCGGCTAGGAAGTCAGTGTATGGAGTCGAACCCATTCCAGAGAGTTCGTACGATTGAAATCCAACCGTTAGACTGTCACCAAGTGCTACAATCCTAAGGTGTGTAGGTGCCTTTGACATAGGGTTCGCCATGCCTTCCGATATCGCCTCATAAGTGAATCTTGGATCATCTACCACTGTTTTATACTGTATTAGTTGTGTGCGTTGAAGGCGACAGATTTTGCCAGTCTGTGGACAGGTCTGCTCCTTCGCATTGCCAAGCATTGGATAGCGGGGGAAAACTCCGAGGACGCTTTTTCACGTGCTCAGCAATCAAATGCCCGCGGAGTGAGAGGAATCCTCAACCTACTTGGAGAGGAAATCACCTCTCGAGAGGAGACGGTTACTGCCACTTCAAAATACCTCGAGATCCTGGAAACACTAAACGAACGCCAAATCCACAGCTGCATTTCCGTGAAACCGACCCAGCTGGGGCTGTCAATAGACCCATCACTCTTCAGAAACAACCTGAGCATGATCCTCAGCAAAGCCATGTCGCTTGGAACCTTCGTATGGATGGACATGGAAGGTTCGGCGTTCACGGCGGAGATTGTCGATGCATACCTTCAGTTCCTTGAGAAATCGGACAAAATCGGCGTTTCGATCCAAGCTTACCTGAGAAGAAGCGAAGAAGACGCAAGTCGCATTCTTGATAGCGGCGGAGTAATCAGGCTCTGCAAGGGCGCCTATAATGAAAGCCCGGAAATCGTCTTCAGGTATAAGAATGAGATCAATGAAAACTTCTCGAAACTTATGCGAGTCATGTTCGAACGTGGAAGAGGCTTCGCAATTGCAACTCATGACGAGAGACTGATCGAGGAAGCTACTCGTCTGAGCAATGTTCACCACGCAGATTTTGAGTTCGAAATGCTGATGGGAATCAGAGACAAGAAGAAACTCAAACTGGTAGAGAGAGGGTATCAGGTAAGCGAGTA
>CAYGWT010000310.1:0-3496 GCA_964353625.1 uncultured Candidatus Bathyarchaeia archaeon
TTGTTCGCGAAGGGTCAAAGGTTACAACTGACGGGATGCGCATCGTTCTCTGTGACTATTGGTGTGCCGAACATGGGCTTTGGGAATACAACCCTGACACGAAAGAAATTGAATCAAGAAGGACTCGAACGTGAGTTCTCACTACATGAAGCCACAATTGCAGAGTTATGGTCACAGGCATGATTGTGGCTAGATCATAGTCTCCCACCAAATCGTTGCAGGCCGAAAATCTCATAACCGTGACCCAGCCGAACTCTGAAGTGATGTTCCAATGAGTAAGGAGGGCGGCGCTGACGCTATCGAAACTCTGTCTCGAACAAAGGAAATCTTTCCTCCACCGAAGTCAATTGTCGACAAGGCGTGGATCAAGAATTATGACTCTGTCTACAAGGAGTCGATCGATAATGTCGAGAAATTCTGGGAAGGCATTGCAGATCAACTAGACTGGTACAAGAAATGGGACAAAGTCCTAGAATGGAAATATCCGTGGGCCAGATGGTTTGTTGGCGCACAATGCAACATCATCCAAAACGCACTGGATAGACACCAGAACACGCCGACAAAGAACAAGGTCGCTATTCTATGGGAAGGCGAGAAGGGTGAGAATCGAGCCATCACTTACGGAGAGCTCAACACGCTCGTATGCAAGTTCGCAAACGCTATCAAGACTTTAGGCATCAAAAAGGGAGACCGGGTAGCAATCTACCTGCCTAGGATTCCCGAGCAATTCGTGACAATGCTTGCATGCGCTAAAATCGGCGCAATCCACACCGTCGTGTATTCTGGATTCAGCGCAGGTGCTCTTCAGGAGCGAATCAGAGATTCAGAAGCTAAGCTCCTCGTAACAGCTGACGGTTCTCATTATCACGGAAAGATTCTCGCTCTCGCGAATATCGTAGGCGAAATGAACGATGTTCCAACCCTCAAAAACGTAGTCTACGTGAGAAGAGTAAACACACCTATCGCGAAGTCGCCGGCTCCCGCACTGTACTGGGACGAATTGATGGATGAAGCATCGGAGAAGTGTGAAACCGAGCGAATGGCCTCAGATGACCCATTGTACTTCCTCTACACTTCAGGAACCACCGGACGCCCCAAAGGAGTCGTCCACGCCCATGGCGGATACATGGTCGGACTCTACGTGACTACAAAATGGATATTCGATCTGAAAGACAAGGATGTATTCTGGTGCACTGCCGATCCTGGCTGGGTGACCGGCCATAGTTACATCGTGTACGGACCCCTAATCAACGGCGCCACGGTAGTCTTCTACGAGGGCGCTCCTGACCAGCCTGACCCCGGACGATGGTGGTCGATCGTCCAGAACAAGAAAGTAACAGTACTCTACAGCACACCAACCGGCATACGCGCACTGATGAGGTGGGGTGACGAAATTCCCAAGAAATACGACCTGAGTAGCCTAAGACTCCTCGGATCAGTCGGAGAACCAATCAACCCCGAAGCATGGCACTGGTACCACAAAAACATCGGCCGAGACAAATGCCCGATCATGGACACATGGTGGCAGACAGAGACAGGAATGATCCTCATCACGCCCCTGCCGTGCCTACCTCTCAAGGCTGGCTCCGCCGCAAAACCATTCCCTGGAATAATCGCCGAGATCATCGACAAAGACGGCAATGTACTTCCACCAAACAAGGGCGGATATCTAGCGATCAAGACTCCATGGCCTGCAATGATGAAGACGATAAACAAGGACCCAGCTCGATACGAAGTCTACTGGAACACCATTAAAGGATGGTACCAGGCAGGCGACATAGCAAGCAAGGACGAAGATGGATACTTCTGGATCAAAGGACGATCAGACGACGTCATCAAGACCTCAGGCTACCGAATTGGCACCGCCGAAGTTGAAAGCGCACTAGTCAGTTTTCCTGCAGTGGCTGAGGCGGCTGTCATTGGCAAGCCGGACCCACTCAAAGGCGAGATCATCAAGGCGTTCGTCATTCTGCGCGTCGGATACCACAAGTCACCGACGATAATTGACGAAATGAAGAAACACGTGAGAACAGCCGTCGGCCCAATTGCAGTGCCTGCTGAGATCGACATAGTGGACTCGCTGCCCAAGACTAGAAGCGGCAAAATCATGAGGCGGCTTCTCAGAGCGAAAGAACTAGGCCTCCCAATCGGAGATGTTTCGACACTCGAAGAGTAACCGAGCCACTCCCGACCAAGGAACCAGCCTTTCACTTGTACGTTAGGATCTGACCAGCCACGCCTCGAATATGAGGTCTGCTATTCACTCGCAGCAATCATGGCACCCAAAGAATGGGAACAAACACGTCGACCAACAGAAACCTCGTCTCATTCGCACTAGTGAGCTCGATCGTATTCATCTGGTCAGCGTCGTTCATCTTCATCAGAATAGCGTTAGAGGAGATACCACCAGTAACGCTGGCTTTAGCAAGATTCGCAGTAGCCGCACCCATTCTGATCATACCCACCGTATGCTCGCGATCCTCAAGAGAAGCCATGAGAATCGGCTTGAGCAGAGACTTCGTGCAGTTCTCAGCTCTCGCTCTGACAGGCGTCACGCTTCTCTACGTATTCCAGTTCTACTCGCTGCAACTCATCTCGGCTACAGAGGGCTCTATCATAATCAATCTCCACGCCATATTCGCCATGCTACTTTCCACATTGTTTCTCAGAGAACCGCTCACTCGAGGGAAAACAGCTGGAGTCCTCCTAGCATTTGTCGGTGTCACCGTGATAACGGTGGGAAACGCTTCAACGGTCTCACTGAGCATGTCTGAGCCTGTTGGAGTGTTGCTTATGGTTGCTGCTGCCTTCTGCTGGGCAGCCTATTCTATTCTCGGCAAGAGAATACTCCATGGTTACTCCAGCGCCGTTGCCACGTCTTGCGTGTTTCTGCTCGGCACGTTGTACTTGATTCCGTTCGCGCTCGTTGAAGGCCGCACAGAACTCGTTCTGAATTCATCATGGATGACGTGGCTTAGCATCGTCTACCTAGCGATACCGAGCTCCGTGATCGCTTACATGCTCTGGAACCGCGCGATAAAAGAGATCGATATCACTAAACTCCTCGTCGCAATGTACGCCATACCAATACCAACGGCAATTCTCTCTTACCTATTCCTAGGTGAGAAGATGACATACTTCCTACTCCTCGGTGGATTTCTCGTCATCATCGGAGTTTATCTGACAGGATCATCGAGAAGCAACCACCAGACCTAGATGCCTCTCAGGGAGATGCAAGGAGATTCTCGGAGGTCGCTGGCTTCCGATCCGAGCTCAACCCTCAGAGAGGCCCGTGCTGTAGGGAGTCACCTATATCGACCGTCCACCGTCCGTACAATGAGGAATCGCATACGATGGAAGTTGCGAAAGCGGACAAACTCGGAGATATCTTCAGCCCAATCTACTCGCTTGCGGCGTCCGGTTCTCCGGAGTTCAGAATGCTAATTGATGGAAAATGGACCTCGCTGGAGCAACGTATCGAAGTTCGGAGTCCAAT
>CAYGWT010000311.1:0-7039 GCA_964353625.1 uncultured Candidatus Bathyarchaeia archaeon
GACCACAGTCAACACGATCGAAGTCACATCGGTCAACGAATTCGCCAAAAAGATCACCGAGGCAGGGGGCAAAACCGTCACACCGAAAACGGCGATCCCAGGCGTAGGATACTTCTGTTACTGCGCCGACACCGAATGGAACGTATTCGGAATCATGGAGAGTAGCCCCAAAGCCGGCTAGGTAATCTCAGGCAACGCGCGAAATCCACGGAAGGATCTGGGTAGGCTCCAATTTCTTGGAGCGTAAAGAATCATTCCAAAAAATGGAACCCCATCATTGATCTTATCCTAATGCAGTCCGGGGAATCTTCGTCTCAGCCAACGTCGTCCCCTGTTGCATAGTAGATTAGATTGACTTGCACTTTTCTGAGGGTTCTTTGCGACATGAATAATCAAGCGATCCTTAGCCATGAACCAATTCTCTATTTGATACGAGTTGTCAAGGCCCGCAACTGACATGACGCGTTTCAACTCAGATAGCACGATCGAGCGGAATCGCCCCAGTTAGCCAGATATGCGAAATACCCTTTAGCGCCGATGGAGAGCAAAGGTGAGACAGTCATCCATCCCAGAAAGATGAGTCGACGATCAGACGTCAGACTGTTCCCACGAGTCTTTTCGAACACGCATACGGGAATCCGACGCGGAGCCCACAGCATTTGACGAAGCTGCATTCGGACCCCCGGATAATTAGATGATACTGCGATCTTAGACTCTATTCTATGTGCCGACAGCATCCTCGAGCCTATGTTCGAACTGAGGGCTTTGCTATGATCTCTTTCACGTAGAGGTCAAAGAAGTTGTTCGAATGAGCAGGCTGAACCACTAATGCAGTATCCGCCCCTTCGCCGGTTCCTGCGATCGCAATCACTGGTTGATCCACTTGAATCGCACCCGCGTCTGCAGCCATAACGGTGATCTCCAAGCAGACTTTTGTGCCCTCGCCGAAGAGTCTGAGCGTATCGGCCATGAGTTCCAAAGGCCCTATTGTGCCTCGCTTTATTCTCATTGCACGTTCGACACCTGAGAAAGCATGAGCTGCGGTTACCATCGGTACGCCAGATGTGACTAGGATATCCTCGTTTTGCTTCGTCATTTCTTGCGATCCAGGGCGCTGGAAACCAGTATGGTGACGCACCACGATCAGTCTGAATCCGTTGAATATCTCCAAGGCTCTCACCGCGGTCTTGCCGACCGTTGAAGCCACGAGAATCTCGCGAATCCCCAATGCTGCAGCTCTTTCTTTAGCGGCAAGGAGCGTGGCCTCGGTGTTAGCGTCGCCCGAGGATTCGTGGTAGAGAATCATCTTCTGCATCATCACTTTCGGCCTCCAGCGCATAATCAAGCTCCAATCACGATAACAGTTTCGGCCACTGGTGAGCGCGCGAATGGCACAATGCGTGCAAATAGCGTCTTGTCGTGAGAAGTTGGAGTGCGTGAGTCTTGGTTTAGAGGATTTGGCTGGACTGAAGCTAGCTCTAGCCAAGGAAGTTGAGAGCTACAGCGATCAGACCGCCCAGAACTACTGAGATGACCACTCTTACGTTGAATTTCTTATGGGCTTCCCCGAGAAGGTCTCCCGCGCCTATGTAGATGAAGTCGCCTGCAACAAATGCTATTGCCATTGTGTAGAAATTGGCCGGTATAAGTGACGCTAGCGCAGCTCCGATTGGATACATAGCACCCGCAATAAGGAGAAAAATGATGATTCGCGACACGCGAAATCCCGATCTGGTTGCGAGCGCCGCTGTCGTGAACCCTTGAGGGATCTCGTGAGCGATTACTGCTAAAGTGATTACAAGACCAAGGGATGGATTTGTCGCGTAACCGATCGCAATACCTATTCCGTCAACAATGTTGTCAGAAGCCATTCCGACGATAGCGATCCAGTCTACAGTATGCGCTTCGCACTCAGCTTCACCGCAAGAGTGGAGCATTATCGCCTTCTCGACCAAGTAGAATGCGAAGAAGCCTAGGAGAATGATTAGCGCGTTTCTCGAGACATCAGCCTCCGGAATAAGTTCAAGGAATGCGGCGGAGACCAGAATCCCAGAAGCAAACCCTACAGCGTACCTGGTTTGGATAGACCGAAACCTCGACTTCAGAAAAAGCATAGCTCCAGCAAGATCAGAAATGGCCGCAAGCAATGCAGATACGAGGACGGCGATGATGGGGTACGGCAAGTCTTGTCAGACCAAGTCCTGTCGCGACCCGGCATATCTCGGTTTTGTCTCGTATTGCAGAGATCACATGTGAGCATGTAGTGCTCCACGTGAAAGGATAAGTGGACGGACGGAATCATTTGCCAGTCAATCAAAGAAAAGCTACTTGAAAGTGCTCATTCAGAAGATGAACTCAGACATCGCCGTCGCCCTCCAGGATCGCCAAGTTGCATCGCGAAAATGCGTGGCGTGAGTGAGATGCTCCGATTCTGCGCGAAAGAATCCGATAGGACGCGCGATTTCCAGAGGATTCGGCTCGTCCCTTCTAACGAATGAGCTCAAAGCGAATTGTCGTACCTATATAGAAAATTGACTTGCATGCTGTTAATATGTAGCTTTCGCGTACACGCCCGAGAGTTTCGGGAGATTTCGTATTGCTTCACGAGGTAAGATGGCATGGACGGGCTGGGCAGGGCGTGATCACTTCAAGCAGACTGCTTGCCCAGGCTGCCCTTCTTGAGGGTAAACATGTCCAGGCCTTTCCGGAATTTGGGCCTGAGCGCCTTGGTGCTCCCATCTCTGGATTTACGAGGATAAGCGACGAGGTAATAGAAACAAGAAGCCAGATTTACAACCCGGGATTCGTTGTGGTTCTCGACTCTTCGCTCCTGGCTTCAGTTAGCGTCACGAAGGGCCTGTTAGAGAATGGGCAAGTGGTTCTGAATTCTCCCAAGCGGTCAAGTGAGATGGCTTCAACACTCTCATTGAGCCAGAGCCAAGTTCGAACCATAGATGCAACACATCTGGCGATGAAGATCGCTGGGCGGCCAATCGTTAATACTGCAATGCTGGGCGCGCTTGCAAAGGTTGCGCCACTCGTAGCCCTAGGCTCGATTGAGAAAGCGATCAAGGATCGTTTCTCGGGAAGCCTCGGCGAGAAGAACGTAGAGCTGATACGGCGTGTCTATGAGACGGTGGAGTGAGGAATGAGCGCAGTAGAAGATAAGCCCGGGTGGAGTTCGCTGCCTATGGGCGCAGTACTTGTGACTCCCGGGTCTGCTGAGCGAAACAAGACCGGAACTTGGCGACTCAAGCGTCCGACCTTGGATGCGATGAAATGCACGAACTGTCTGATATGTTGGATCTACTGCCCAGAACCTGCGATCCTGCGCGGACCGAAGACAATCGAATTCAGCTATGATTACTGCAAGGGATGCGGGATCTGCGCGACCGAATGTCCCATGAAAGCTATTACGATGATGGAGGAGAGCTGAGTTGTCGAAGACGATTTCTCAGAAGATCGTCGGAATGAATGGCGATGAGGCTGTTGCCTTTGCAGCCAAGCAAGCTCGAGTTGACGTTGTTGCCGCCTATCCGATAACTCCTCAGACGATAATTGTTGAACGATTCAGCGACTATGTGGCAAACGGGGAAGTTGACACTCGGTTTGTTTGCGTTGAGTCCGAGCACTCAGCGCTCTCGGCATGCGTTGGATCCAGCCTTGTTGGATCACGGGTTTTCACGGCAACATCGAGCCAAGGACTGGCATTGATGCATGAAGTGCTCTACCTCGCTTCAGGTTTGCGCACGCCGATTGTTATGGCGGTTGCTAACAGGGCACTCTCCGCGCCTATCAACATCCACAACGACCACTCAGACATGATGGGTTCCAGAGACTGCGGCTGGATCCAGATATATGCGGAGAACGCACAAGAGGCATATGACTGGACTATCCAGGCTTTCAGGATCGCAGAAGATCACAAGGTATCGCTTCCAGTGACCGTGAACCTAGACGGATTCACGATCTCTCATGCAATGGAAGGCGTAGCCGTACTCGAAGATGACAGGGTCAGCGCCTTCCTGGGCAAGAGGAATCCAATCTATAAGCTGGACACGACGAATCCAATGACCTTCGGACCGCTGACACTCCCTGACTACTATACAGAGTTCAAGCGCCAGCAAGTCGAGGCAATGAAGAACGCGCCGCCGGTTATTGCTTCAGTAACAGAAGAGTTCCAAGAAATCTCGGGCAGACAATACTCAAAACTATCCGCCTTCGACATGGAAGACGTCGATGCCGCGGTCATATGCATGGGCAGCGTCGCCGGCACAGCCCGCACTGTTGCAGCAAAGATGAGGCAGAAAGGCAAGCGTGTCGGTGTCGTCAAGCTTTGGCAGTACAGACCTTTCCCAACAAAAGAAGTTGCACAGGTGCTGTCAAAAGCGAAGAGCGTCGGCGTAATTGACCGAGCCATATCATTCGGGGCACCGTACGGTGCGCTATGCAGCGATATCGCCTCAACCAAAGTACTGACAGATATTCAGACCAAGATCTTCAACGTCATATGCGGCTTAGGCGGAAGAGACATCAAACCAAGCGACATCGAAGGCATATTCGAAACCGCGCTACGGCAGGCCGGTGGTGCTGAGATCGACGATCCGGTGACCTTCATGGGAGTGCGAGCTTAGTGGTCAGTCTGAAAGAGCTTTCAACGCAAGAGTCCTTCGGTCCAGGTCACAGAATGTGCACTGGTTGCGGTCCTGCAATCACGGCACGCATCACGCTAAAAGCCCTGCAGAAGCCCACAATCATCGTGAACGCTACCGGTTGCCTCGAGGTTGCGACCACAATCTATCCTGACACGGCCTGGAAGGTGCCCTGGGTTCACACACTCTTTGAGAACGCTTCTGCGGTAGCGTCGGGGATCGAGGCGTCCCTACAAAAAGAGGGAAAGGCCGACGCGGTTGACATAGTTGCGTTTGGCGGAGACGGAGGCACATTTGATATTGGAATCCAGGCGCTGTCGGGCGCTCTCGAGAGGAAGCATGATTTCACCTACATCTGCTATGACAATGAGGCCTACATGAACACCGGAATACAGAGGTCTGGTGCAACACCATATGGGGCAGCCACAACGACCACACCCGCAGGCTCAAAGATCCCTGGCAAGACAGATGCGAAGAAGGACCTCATCGGCATCTGTGTTGCACATGGAGTGGAATATGCCGCCACGGCTTCCGTTGCATATTGGAACGATTACATAACCAAAGTTCGGCGAGCCACAGCGATCAAAGGTCCGGCGGTGATACATGTGCTGGCGCCATGTCCTCTCGGATGGCGATTCGAGACCAGTGAGACGATCACGCTCGCTAGGCTAGCCGTTCAGACCAGGTACTTCCCTCTCTATGAAGTCGAGAATGGAAAGTATAAGCTCAGCATGAAGATACCGAAACCAGTCCCGCTTGAGGAATTCCTCAAACCCCAAGGCCGATTCAGACACCTATTTGCGCCAGAATTCACCAAGGATCTTGAAGAGTTGCGGAGGCAAGTCGAACATAACTGGAACAGGATCGCTCAACTTTGCGGCGAAGCACCGACGCAGATCGCCTCATCTACCCGTCAATCCATTGCCTAGTCAGAGGAATTGAAACGATTATATGGAATTCACTTCTGATAGAGCTGCTTGAAGCTGAAGACGATGCGGGCAAAACGAATCATCGCCGTGATTGTGCTGCTTGTAGTAGCATTTCTCCTAGTGTTCCCGCCGCTGATGAACGGCGGCGTGAAGGTGACCTTGTCCTCAACAACCTCTCTTTACGCAGACCATCTATACGTCACCATCTCGGAAATCAGTGCCCACCGACTGGACATTAGCGGGGCGTCGGCTTGGCAGTCCATATCTAACAAGTCTATCCTCGTAGATCTCACATTGACTAACATGAGCGAGGTGGTTGCGTTGGGTAGCCTACCTCTCGGGCAGTATGAAGCAATACGCGTGAAGGTGACAAATGCGACGATGATAACCAATGGTGCTTCGCGAAACCTTCAACTAGAATCTAGCGTGATCTCTATCTCTGTTCCGTTCCTTGTTCAATTCGGCACGAATGCCGTCGTCATGTTGAAGGTTGCTCCGGAAATCCAGGAGAACGCTAGTGGCGCGAGCTTGAAACTGTCCTTCACAGCCGTTCCTTCTTCCTGACATATTCGATCCGAAACTCACAAAACAGAGGAACGGAACAGTTCACGAGACAGGTGGTATACGAGCGTTGGGCATACTGGGAAAAGACAAAGTCCTTGAACTCGTCATCTCCTTCAAGTGCGTTCACCCGTTCGATTTCGGTCTTCTAGATGGTGACGGATATGTCTTAACCGTCAGAGATGAGACGACGCTGCACTATCTGGAGCACAAGAATCTAATCTCGCACGAGGTGGTTTTCACTCCCCCGAACTACGTGGCTCACCTCACTGCCAAAAGTCGATATGGAAGAATGGGGCTATCATTCTTGAACGCCGCCAAAGTTCACAGCGGCTTCGTCGGACGATTGGCGCTGGAGCTTGTGAATCTGAGCAACGATCGCCAGCCCATAGCCATCAAACGCGGAGAGCCGCTCATGCACATTGAGTTCATCACAAGAGACGGAGCACCATCGCCATATCAAGGCCCGTACATGTTCCAGTACATGAGCGAGGACGAGGCTGCACTCTATCGAGGAATATTGCTCAAGCACTTCTCAAGCTCATTCGGAGAAGATGTCCTCGCCAAGATGGCGAGCGTCCGAATAAGCGCCTAGCGGCGCTACTTTCGTCTTCGAGGCAATTGCTTCCGTCGAGACCTGTACGCCCAACTTGTCGCCACAGCGACCACGAAAGTCACGATCACGACAACCAGCATAAGCAGCGGTTCATAACCGCTTGAAACATCCGTAGTTATTGTGTCTGCGTGCACATGAGCGAATCCATCAACGGAAAGCGTTGCGTTGTAAGCATAAGAGGCATCCATATGGAATGCTTTTCCATCTTTCGTGGTGATCGCCATTTCCATTGCGGCAGCTGGAGGTGGCGTGTAAACCCACGTTGTTGACGCTTGAGACAGGTT
>CAYGWT010000312.1:0-5831 GCA_964353625.1 uncultured Candidatus Bathyarchaeia archaeon
CTCCGGTTCGCGCAGTCTTGCCGCTCTGCCACGTAGATTTGGCGCCGGGAGAGGGATTTGAACCCTCGCGGCCCCAAAGGACCACAGGCTTTGTGTCCTCGATTCCAGGCCTTGGCTCCTCAAGTTGGGATCTGCCCCGTACCAGGCTCGGGAATCCCGGCGTCGATCAACCGTAGATGTTCTACACTCGACCAGTTACTATTGAACCGTCATAAAGATTCTCATGAAAGCCCAGCTCACCCGAGGCTGTGATTGTTCAGTCGCGCCACATCTTGGGGTAAGTTCCGCGAGACATTAGGACCCTCGTGGGCTTGGCAGCAAGCCCTTTCTCTTGTTGAATGATCGACTCGCTAGAGATCAGTGTCCTAGCTAGAGCCACCGCCTCACCTTTCAGCGTCATGATAGCTGCTATCGAGTCTTTCTGAAACGGGTCATCTACGCTGACGACGCCAGGAACCGCGAGACTGGCACCGTGGCAGACTGAGTCCACCGCGGAATCGCGAATACAAATCTTCGGGATGTACTCCAGCGCATCCTCTACTGGTCTGACCAAATCCCGGACCATGTTCTCGTCCCCTTCAAGCAACCTCGCATGAGCGTCGACGACTTCATGAAGAGTGTGTAGTCCAGTTGAATCCGTAAAGGGCCCAGATCTCGTTCTCCTGAGCTCCTGCATGTGAGCTCCTGGACCCAACACTTCGCCAATGTCTGAGCAAAGCTTGCGGATGTACGTCCCAGCCTGGCACCCCACTTTGTACAAGACGCGATTTCCGTCTCTTTCTAGCAGGTCTACATGGTATATGGTTCGCTTGCGTAATTCTCGCTTCACTGCGGCTCGAAGCGGCGGTTTCTGGTATATCTCTCCGGTGAACTCGCCTAAGACTCGGTTTAGGTCTTCATCCGAGACTTCGCCATGAAGTATCATGAGGCATACGTATTCCTTTCCGGACTGCAGGAAAACTTGTACTGACTTGGTGGCATCCTGAAGTGCAACTGGAAGTACGCCGGTTACTATGGGATCTTCCCAGCAGATGCTGCTTCTAGGGTCCCGCCGTGACCAGCATGTTCCACTTCAAGGATCTTCTTGGCCCAAGCAGTGACTTCGTGACTTGACGGTCCGGCCGGTTTGTCGAGGTTGATTATTCCGAATCTTATGCGATCTTGAATTGATCGATCGGCAGGCTTGTGGCCGTACTTTGGATCAGTTGACTCCTCGCACTTCTTGACGATGGTACGCTTGACCTCCCATGGAGGCGAGATTTTCACATATAGCACCGCCTACACAATGAGTGTCGACATATTAAGAGAAGCCCATGCCACGGACTCGCCTTCCGGTTTAGATCAAGAAAGCGTTGATTGCCGAGGATTTGTGATGTCTTCTTGCTCGGTCACGGCTTCACTTCTAATTTCATGAAGTCGGTTTTCTTAGCCTTCTCCAGTGCTTTGGCAATTTCCTCGTCAGCCGCACCCTTCTTTATCTCGACGCACTCTGGAGTAGCTTCGATATGTTGGATGTTTACTCGGCGTCGCTTTACTTCGGTCAGCTTGGGGGGGCCGGTTACCAACGCGAAGTTCTTGTCTATGACGTCGACTACTACACATTTCTTGCCGGCCTCTCTTCCTGATAGTTTGACGCATATTCTGCCAACATCGAATCCTGTCATAACAGCGACACCTTCTTCGCGGGTCTGCTTAGATCATTCAATCCACTAATAAGCTTACCACAATGGCGAGAGCTCGTGACTGCGTGAGATTCACTGTGGAGTGTGCCGGCGTACGATCTCATGAATTTTGGACATGAGTTCTGCACTCGCATTCTCGACGGAACGGTTTCCTGTGTCAACTATGATATTGTATGGTGATAAATCATCTATGTCAATTCCATAGTACCGTTTGTACCTTTCACGCTGTATGCACTCACGTTCGAGGGTCTGTTTGCGTGCTATTTCGTGGTCTAAGTGATCCCTGTTTGCGATTCTCGCGATTCTCTCTTCGTTAGGGGCTTTCAAGTAGATGCGTATCTGTGCGAGATTCTTAGCCATCCATGCTGCAAGTTGGCCTTCAATTACAGCATCTCCCTTCGCAGCCTCTGTTGCACTTCGCTCGTCGATCATACGGTCGATTTCGGGAGAATTCGCTGCCTCTTTGCTCAGTTCCTCTAGGCTGAGGGCTTTCTCCTCCGCGAGGGCTCTGAACAATTGGCCTGCCGAAACGTACCTGAGCTTGAATTGTTTAGCTATCAGTTTGGCGTACGTGGACTTTCCTGTTCCGTGAGGGCCTCCAATCGTTACGACCAAGCCCATCTATGCGGAGCCCCGAGCTTTGGCCCTGAGTAGGCTCCTCAGACAAGTGGCACAGATGCTTCCGCCATATGGGCGTGAGGGTGCTCTGCCGCTTTTCGGGACCCGATATAATCTCGTGAAAGCGGTTCCATGAAGGACTCCGCCACAAACTCTGCACCGCGCCATTCCCTTACGTCGTCTGCCATAGGCCAGCGACCTCCTTCCTCCAGGCAGACGTACACGCGTTCGTTTAACAGACCTTGATCTCTTCGCTCGAACTGGCAACTCAAATATCCTCCGGATTGACTCCGAGTATTCGTGATAGTGGAAGGCTAATGGTGAAGGAGCATATTAGATACCAGTAGAAGAAGGATAAGCTAGCACCAGCAAACGGAATCTCGATCGGTGAATACGCAACAACTGCCTCCCCAAATGAACCGCTCAGCACGATCCAGACCAGCCAGAAGGGTATGATGAAAATGAAGCTTACTTTCATTCGGTCGAATGCCACCTTGCTCTGCAGCTTCATCATTGCCTGCTGCTTCTTAGTAAGTTGCGCCAGTAGCTTCTTGTTGTTACTCTTGCGGGCTTGCTCGAATTCCTTCCTCCACGCATTCACCTCTTTCGTGACGGCTGCGGCGTGTTTCACGTCGACCAGAAACCTGTTCGACGCGTTGGTTATCAGAGCAAGCACTCCGGCGACCATTAGGGTGAACAATGTTGATGCTGGGATGGAGTGGTAGGGCAGCAGCATATCCATGAGCAACTTCCAGATTGTATCGATTGGCTCCAATCTCTATTCCCCCAGGAACGCTCTCGCTGCCGGGTAGAGTTCGGTAACTCGTTCTCGAACAAGGAGCTGGTAGTACTGTTCGATGATGCCGACGGTCAGGAGTATTCCGGTTCCCGAACCGAAAGCTCCGAGGAAATCTGCTGAAGCAGCGATAACGCCGATGATTATTGCTCCAAGTATTGTGACCACTGGGATGTATCTCTGAAGGAGTTGGCGGATGGGTATCTGCGATCGCCTGTACCCTTGAATCTGCATACCGGAGTCCAAGAGCTGCTTCGCAACGGTGTTCGCATCCATCCCGCCGACTTCCACCCATGTCATCGCGAAGAAAACACAGAATACTATCAGAAGCAGAGCGTAGACGCCTGCTCGAAGTGGATC
Organism: uncultured Candidatus Bathyarchaeia archaeon; assembly: GCA_964353625.1. GTDB lineage: Archaea > Thermoproteota > Bathyarchaeia > 40CM-2-53-6 > 40CM-2-53-6 > CAVPLU01. The sequence continues at coordinate 3,457 of CAYGWT010000312.1, forward strand.
CTCCAAGACTCCGGGCAGGCTGCGAGGAGGCACCACGTAGTAGACGAGCCCCCCAATAGGTTGGTATTGTTGGTCGGAGACAGTGAACTTCCCGAGCAGGTTCAGCCAGAAGTTCGTGTTTGTTTGATTGTATCTGGACCATATTATTTGTGAGATGAAGTAGATGTTCCCGAAGAGCGCCGCCGCAAATATGACCGGGATGTTGGACACGTAGAGTAGCTTAAGCGGGAACTTGCCCTTGAATCCTCGATACTTCGCGTAGGAGACAGGCACTTCTACTCTCAGTCCGCTGCAGTAGATTATGACTGCGAAGACCACGAGAGTGGTGAAAAACATAACCATGTCAGGGAGACCCTGCGAGCGGTAGAAGATGTTCAGGACCGTGTCGCCTCTTCCTATTCCTTCCACGAATGCTATGATGGCACCGTACAGTTTTCCATCGCCCATCGGTCCCATTGGAGCTATCGAGTCCCACCAGATCGACTGAGCTACTCCGGCGGCGATGAAGAGACTTATTCCGCTTCCGAGGCCCCAGCCTTTCTGAAGCAACTCATCCAACAGCATCACGATCATTCCGGCGATAACCAGCTGGATGAGTATGATAGCCTGGGTTTGTAGTGTTATGCTGCCGTATGTGCCGCCTATCAGATAAGCTGAGGCCTCAAAGATCGTCATTACGACAGCTAGTATCTTGCTGGCGCTCGTGAACATGGATCGATCCTCAGGATTGGTCATATCAACGTTCACCATTCGCGAGCCTGCAAGTACCTGCAGTATGAGGCCTGCTGTGACGATCGGGCCTATCCCCAGCTCCATCAGTGTGCCGCGGTTGGAGGCGAAGATCACCCTGAGCGCTCCCAGGGGATCCGTCTGAGTCATCCCTTGGGTGCCATACAGTGGAACCTGAGACATGACGAAATAGATTATCAGCGCCATTGCAGTCCAGAATATCTTCTCATTGAAGTTTACCTTCCTGTCCGGGGCCGAAATATTCGGGAAGAATCGCGCTAAGGGTTTGAATAATTCTATGAATCGCACCATGAGGCCGTACTCCTATGGAGTGACTTTTTCGACTCGGCCTCCGGCCGCTTCGATCTTCGCGGCCGCGGATTTCGAGAAACTGTTTATTTTCACGAACATCGGAACTTGTATCTTCCCGGAGCCTAGGAGCTTGGTGAACCCGAGGGCCTGCAAGTCCAAGAGCTTCTTTCCCTCGTGCTCGGTCACCGCGTGCGCGCAATCTCGACGTACGAGCATGTCCTCAAGTTGGCCAACACTCGCAATGAACCTCCGCCTATCCTCCAATTTGGGCAGAAGACGCTTCTGCTTCATCTGGATTCCATAGCGGATCACTGCACTCTTCTTGCCTCTGAACAATCCGGCATTGCCGTGGCCACCGAGCATTCCGCCTCCTCTATGCTGTCCAGAGGTCCCCAGCCATGGGTCCTGCTACCTCTTTGCTTCCTCACTTTCCTCTTGCGAGTTGCCATCTGTTGATCCTCTAACAGCGTGATCTGCAAACGTCCAGTATTCGGATTCGAAGCATCCACACCAACACTGTTCAGATAAAGGTTTAGGCGCCGAATCTATGATTCTCGTATAATGACGCTGGCAGTTTCGCTTGCGTCTCCCTGCAAGTGATGTTCATAGCAGCCAATAGAATAGCTGCAGGATTCTAACCACTGACAGAGAGTATGGCTCTTGTTCATGTTTTCGTCTGCGCCAGTTTCCAAGGGGCACTGCACATAGGGCATTCAGGGCTTTGTAGCTCCTCTTCTGTTCCGACCTAGAATCCGTATTGGTCACATTGCATTCTTTGTATCTCGTTCATGTTTTCATTCTATCCTTCTGCCATACTATGGTGCTAGCTTTTGCAGCGTCTTGATACTCTTTTCTAATTCGTCAAACCATTGCCATTCACGTTTTTCGACCCAGAACCCGTCCCGGTCCGCGTATCTCCTGATTTCCTCGTCAAACTTCAGCCATTCTTTCAAATGATGGTCACCCAGAACATGGGCAGGCTTCGTTTGCACGGTCAACCAACTCGGTCACCTGAGAGCCTCGTTGGGGACATCGACATAGCGGATGATTTCTCCGCAGACCTCGCAACGGTAGACGTTCTCGTCCCTGTCATTGAGTTTCAGTAGGAGAGTCGGTAGTGGGCGTAGGCAGATGCCCTGTCAACCCAAGGCCGCCGCGAATAGTCGCTCAACCGTTTTGTTCTATGCATCATGAATGAACGCGAAATGATTTTGCGGATATGAGCCGAAGAGATGACCGAAAGAACGGACGGACTCTCCAGTAAAACAATCGAGTGAGTGGAGTACCGATTACATTGTATGACCAGTCGGAGTGGTAGGCGCACTAATCCTAAA
>CAYGWT010000313.1:0-2388 GCA_964353625.1 uncultured Candidatus Bathyarchaeia archaeon
GGCAGACCACTAGTCTGATGTCACTAAGATCCTCTCGATGACAAAGCGTCCCATGTGTGGGTCTCGTGGTGGTTGTGGATACCTTGGTGCGCACGCACACAAGATCACTCATCTCCCATGAGGGTTCAAATTACGACGCCTGCACTATATGTACCGACGACGAACGACCGGGTCAGGGAATCAACTAACAAGACAGGACCAGCATCCTGAAGAGCCTCCTCTCTTGTTCCGGGCGTGTGTGAGAGCGATGACTAGCTTGGGTTCAGAGAAATGCGATCCTGAGACCTGCGACATCTTCGACTTCATGGCTAGACATGTCGGGATGACGGTGGTCCACCCGGGAGGATTCGATGCTACTCGCAGGCTTGCCGAATCCTGCAAGATAAGCGAGGGGACCAGGGTAATTGACATAGCCTGCGGTAAGGGTACGAGCGCAGTCTACCTCGCGGAAAGATTCGGCTGCAATGTCGTCGGGATAGACCTTGCAGAGGATCTCGTATCCCAGGCGGAAGCACTGGCAAGACGGCGTGGGCTCGGCGGGAGGATCTCTTTCCGGGTTGGCGATGCACTGGATCTTCCGTTCAAAGATGGTGAGTTTGACGCAGCTGTATCTCAGGCAATGCTTGTCTTGGTGGGGGACAAGGAGAGATCGATTAGAGAGGCACTCAGGGTGGTGAAGCTTGATGGGCACCTGGGGTGGCTTGAACTGAGCTGGAAGAAGGAGCCGACGCAGGAATTCATGGACGACGTCTCCAACGTGCTGTGTGCCTACTGTATGCAGAACGTCCACACCTTCGAGGGGTGGGAGAAGCTCATCACTCAGTCAGGAGTCAGGCAGCTTACCCACCAGGACTTCTCGCTCAAGAACAACGGTTTCCGCAGCATGGTGGGCAACGAGGGCACTGCGAATACTCTGAGAATTATGCTGAAGTATCTCGCTGACGGGAAGATCAGAAAGCGCATGAAGACCATGAACAAGTTCTTCAGCGAACACACCGACATGTTCGGGTACGGCATATTCACCGTACGGAGGTAAAACCCTAAGAAGCCGTGGTTGCGGATCGGTCGTCACGAGGATTGCGCAGTGGAAGAGGAGATGCGGAGAAGACTCGGCATCGCTCTGTTTGCACTGGGTTTCATCATACTCTTCGCAAACGGAGTTGCAGTCATCGGTCACTATCTAGTGGGATGGTCAATTCCCTCACCCGTCAACGTTCCCATTGGAGTGATGTTTCTAGTAGTTGGCATGATGATGGCTGCTAAGAAGAAACGGTGGATTTGAGCGAGAACATCCGACTTGATTCGCCCATCCCGATTTGAGCCGTCGTTTGTCGTCATAGTGGTGCGTGTGCGTGCACCAGCTGGCTCATACACACGAGGGGCATGTATAACCTAAATCCCGCGCACAATTCCAAATGAGTGCCGTGCTGATATTCTATGAACGGTATTCGACGCGATCCAAGCAACCATCCCTGCAAACTAGTGAGGACTGTTATCGTTCGGATAGTGTTCTTCATTGCCGCACTGGGTGCGATGCTCTTCCTGCCAGCTGGAACATTCAACTATTGGCAGGCTTGGGCATATCTGGCAATGCTGATAATCCCCATGGTCTTCGTATTGACCTACTTGATCAGAAGAAATCCTGAACTTCTGGAACGTAGGATGAGAATGCGAGAGAAAGAAACTGAGCAGAAACTCGTCATCAAACTCTCAATCCTATTCTTCGTCACCGCGTTCTTGATCCCAGGTTTTGACAAGCGTTTCGGATGGTCATCAGTCCCGTTGGAAGTCATAGTTGCAGCGGATGCGATCATACTTGCAGGATACATGGTGTTTGTGCTTGTGCTAAGAGAGAATCGATACGCGTCACGAATCATCGAGGTGGAGCAGAAACAGAAGGTTGTCACCACCGGTCCGTACGCCGTAGTGCGGCATCCAATGTACTCGGGCGCCTTGCTGATGTACGGATTCAGTCCGTTGGCGCTGGGCTCCTACTGGGGAATGATCCCAAACGTACTACTTCTCCTTATCATCGTCGCAAGAATCCGCAACGAAGAAGAAGTTCTGAAACAAGAGCTCGAAGGCTACATGGAGTACACTCAGAAAGTCAAATACCGCCTTGCCCCCGGAATCTGGTGAATCAATCACGGTTTCTTGGTGTATACAATGGACTCGACGCTACGGAGGTGAATGCAGTTGAAGCAATACACATGTGTGCAAGTGAGTCATCACAAGGACGTCGGCAACACAATCGACGAGTGGGTGCAAAAAGGGTGGCGTCTCCACACCTATGCTTGTTCGACCGGTGGAGGCGGCGGCTTGACTACAGTGAATCACTACTTGCTATTCGAAAGGGGTGAGTGAAGCCCCGCAGTCTCAGGTTCTTTT